>JBOGJN010000156.1:0-15697 GCA_050745445.1 Thermoanaerobaculia bacterium | reverse complement strand
AGAACGGAGTAGATCCTTCGCTTCGCTAAGAGCCTGCCCTGAGCGGGAAAGACGAAACTCGAAGCAACGGGACAGATCCTTCGCTTCGCTCAGGATGACAGGGAGGAAGAGCGCGAAGGGATGACAGGGAAGGTGAGCGCGAAGGGATGACATTGCGATGACTGGAGAAAAAAATAGGTAAGCATTTGCTTACCGGTTCAGTCGAGAGTCGAGAGTCGAGAGGCCGGTGTCGGGCGATCGAGATCGTTCTGATTCTTGACTCTAGACCCTGGACTCTCGACTTCTTTCACCCGGCGAGATGCCAGTCCGTGTGAGGGGTCTTGTTTTCGAGGATCCAGGCTCGGAAGAGCCGGCCGTAGGTCGTGGGTTTCCAACCGATGGAGTCGAAGAACGGGCGCAGGGTGAAGTGGAGCCGGCGCAGGTTGTAGAACGGCACCGCGGTGAAGTAGTGATGCTCGAGATGATAGGCGGAGTAGAGGTACCAGAAATCCAACCAACGCGACGGGCGCAGAATCGTTCCCCACTTGGCCGGATCCTCCGGATCAATCGCGTAGTGCTGTCCCAGGCGGTTGAGCGCAAAGGCGATCGGGAAAACGAGGAAATAAGGCACGAGATACACGCGCGCGAGCACGCCGAGGCCGCCCATCCAAAAGAGAGCGGCCATGGCCGCGACATGGAGAAGAATCGTGCCCCAGCGCTCGCGGGCGATCCGTCTCCGGAGGCTCTGCGGGTAGCTCGCCGTCTCCTGCCGCGCGGCCCGAAAGTAGATCGGGAAGAGCGCCGGAGTAAAGTACAGAAGCTTGAACCACGGCTTGTTGATCCTGGGCGAGAGATAGTGCCGTTTCGGGTCCGCGACGGCGTCGCCGAGCTCCGCGTGGTGCGTCAGGTGCCAGCGCGTGAACTGGAGCGCCGAGATACCCGAAGGAATCGCGTAGAGAGTTCCGAGCAGTCGCTCGGCGCGCGGTTTCGGGCCGTTCCAGACCGCGCGGTGGACAACTTCGTGGAGCAGGACCGTGAAATTGAAGGCCGTCCAGCCAGAAACTAGCGCCGCCGGGATCCAGATCAGCGGCTCCCGGAAAAGCCAGGAGACGGCTGACGCGGCCGCGAGAATCGCAAACTGCCTCAACGCGATCGCCAGATGCCGGGTCGCGCTCTTGCGGTGGAGATCCTTCAAGACCTCGTGGGGAATTTCCCGGGCCAGCCGCGAGCGAAGCTCTCTGGACGCCTTCGCCCAGTAATGCTCGCCCCCCATGGGAGGGTACTCCTCGGGGCGCGGCAGGCTATCGGTGGCCGGATTGGCGCTCATGGCGATCGCCAGCCTCGAAAACGTCGAGGCCAACGCTCCTATTCTAGTCCCCGGGAAAGAGGGAGAACAGGAAGGCAATGCCCGCGTTTCGGCCAAAAAAAGCCCCGACGTCTCGGGGCTTGTGCGAAATTGGGAAGGGAAGGATGGTTACATCTTCTTGGCGGCGGGAGCCTCCATCATCGAGGTGACCGTGATCATCTTCTTGGCCGCATCCATGTTGCCCTTGACGGTGACTTCCTTGGCCGCCATCTTCGCGGCGCCCTCTTGATCCGAAAGCTCCCAGACGCCCTTGTCGGCGGGCGTATAGAGGGCCCACTTGGCGCCCTTGTCCTTGACGCACTTGGCCGCGCATTCGGCGTGCGAGGCGCTCGCGCCCTTGGCGCCACAGTGGCTGTCCGTGACCCAGCCGGTCCAGCTCCCCTCCGCCCCGAAGGCCAGCGAAGCGACACCGAGGGCCACCGCGAGAACCAGAGTCCGGGAAACGAGCTTCTTCATGGCGTTGCTCTCCTCCTTTTATCCTGTGTGATCCCCGAAGATTCGGGGACTGAATCATATCCGTTGGCAACGTGAACGGTGCATGAACAACCGGGGGAGAAGACCGACCTTGATTCGGCTCTACCGGGCGGCCCTGGAAGGCTCCGATCCGGAGCGGGCGGTCGCCCGGGCCCTGCGCAAGCCCCGTGTAGCCAAGGTTCTGCGCGAGGCCCGGCGCGTGGGTCTGTTTGCCGTCGGGAAGGCCGCGGCGGGCATGGCTTGCGGAGTCCCGGAGCGTTGGCGCAGGGAAACGCTTGTTGTGCTTCCGGCGTCCTATCCCGCCCCGGAGCTGCCGTCCGCCCAGATCCTCTTTGCCTCCCATCCCGAGCCCGGTCGGTCCAGTCTCCATGCGGCGAAGAGCGCCCTGCGCTTCTTTTCCGGCTTTGACCGGGAGGACGTCCTCCTGTGTCTGGTTTCCGGCGGGACTTCCTCCCTGCTCGCCCTTCCCCGCCCGGGCTGGACGCTTGGGGAGAAAAGACGGGCCATCCGGCGGCTGATGCGTTCGGGGGCCTCGATTGTCGAGGTCAACCGTCTCCGGCGGTCTCTTTCGGCGATCAAGGGGGGAAAGCTAGGCCGCTCCACTTCGGCTCGGCTCGTGACACTCGCCGTCTCCGATGTCCCGGGAGACGATCCGATGCTCATCGGCTCGGGCCCGACCGTTCGCGGTCGGCGCGGCGACGTGACGCTGGTCGTCGCGTCAAATGCTTCGGGTCTTGCGGCCGCGGCTCGGGAGGTCAGGCGTCTGGGCCTCGTGCCGGTTCAGAGGCGCCGAAGACTCTCGGGAGAGGCCCGCGAGTCGGGGCGGCTCTTTGCCCGGGCAGCCGCGAAGCTATCGCGCGGAGAGATCCTGCTTGCCGGAGGCGAGACGACCGTCGCGCTACCCAAGCGGCACGGGCACGGCGGGCGAAACCTGGAATTTGCGCTTGGCGCGGCGCTCGGGCTGGAGGGTTCCCCGGGCCTCGCCATGCTTGCCGCCGGCTCGGACGGGATTGACGGCAGCTCGAGAGCCGCCGGGGCCTTCGCCGATGGGAGCACGATCGCGCGGGCGAGGCGTTTCAGGCTCGATCCGAGTCTCGCGCTTCTCCGACACGAGACCGAGGGGTTCTTCTTGCGTCTCTCAGACGTTTTCGTCACCGGCCCGACCGGCAACAACGTTGCCGATTGGGCATTCGCGCTCTGCGCGCGTTAAGCGTGAAACGTTAAGGGTGAAAACGGAGCCTCGCCTGGCCACGTTTCACCTTTTACGTTTGACGTTTTACGTATAATTTGAGCTTCCCTATGCAACCGATCGCGAGGAACAGGGAGCTTTCCGCCCTAGAGCGCTACACGGAGGCTCCCAACCGCTTTGGGGCCCTCCGGATCGCGCTCGGATTTCCTAACAGCTATGAGATCGGGATGTCCAATCTCGGCTTTCAATGGGTCTATCGGCTTTTCAACCGGGTGCCCGATCTCGTCTGCGAGCGGTTCTTTTTCGAGGAGGGGGAACCCGCGGTCTCTTTCGAGAGTCGGACGCCTTTGTCCGATTTCGGTCTGCTCGCCTGGTCGCTTTCCTGGGAAATGGACATCGTCAACATTCTCAAGACCCTCGCGGCGGCTCGAATCCCGATGCGCCGCGCCGAGCGCGACGAACGCCATCCTCTCCTTTTGGTTGGCGGCGACATCGCGCGCATGAACCCGGCGGCCTTGAGCGCCTTCGTGGACATCTTTGCGCTCGGAGACGGCGAGAGGCTCGTGCCACGGATCGCCGAGCTTCTCGGATCCGGTCTCTCGCGCGAGGCGTTCCTGGAAGCGGCGGCGAGACTCCCCGGCTTCTTCGTGCCGGCGGTGCACGGACCGCGCGCAGAGGCGGCGGAGAATGGAAAAGTCGTCATCCAGCAGCCCATGTCGCGCAACGAGATCACGGCGGCCTTCGAAGTGCCGCATTCCACCATCCTGACGCCGCGCACCGAGCTTGCCGACAAGCTCTTGATCGAGATCTCGCGCGGCTGTACGGAAATGTGCCGTTTCTGCTGGGCCGCCTACGCAATGGCGCCGATCAAACAGTACCCGGCCGCCTCGATCCTGAAGGTGGCGCGGGAGGCGCGGCCGCTGACCGACCGTACGGGTCTGATCGCCACGGCCGTCTGCGACCATCCCGAGATCGCCGGGATCCTGGAGGGCCTTTCGCAACTCGGGTACCACATCGCCCTCTCCTCGATCAAGATCGACGCGATCGAGGACCCAATCCTGGAGGTGCTCGTCCGGCAGGGGGAGAGGGCGCTCGCAATCGCGCCGGAGGCGGGCAACGAGAGGCTGCGCCGCCATATCAACAAGAAGGTGTCGGACTCCCTGCTGCGGGAGAAGGTCCGGCTAATCTTCGCTCGCGGCTTTTCGCGTCTGAAGCTGTACTTGCAGGTGGGGCTTCCGACCGAAACGGACGAGGACGTCAGAGACATCGTGCGGCTGGTCGGAGAACTGCGCGAGATGGCGGTCGCCGAAGGGCGGCGGAGGGGACACGTCACGGAGCTCGTCCCCTCGGTCAACGCCTTTATTCCCAAGCCCCACACACCGTACGAGGAGGAGTCACTCGCGGAGGAGGAGGATCTCAAACGGAAGCTCTCCTACCTCCAACGGGAGTTCGCCTGCATGGGCGGCGTTTCCTTCCGCGGGATGTCGGTCTCGGAGGCCGTGTGGGAGGCTTACCTCGCCAAGATGGACGAGTCGGGGGCCGACGTCCTGGAAGAGGCGGCGGCGGGTGTGCCGGTGCGGAGGCTGCTCAAGACCCACCGCGAGAGGATCACGGCGGTGGTACGGCCGGCCGCGGTTGCTCCGCCGGGTGCACATGGGGGCGATGCTCCCTGGACCTTCATCTCGAAGAGGTAATGTGAAAGGTTGTCAGTTCTCAGTTCTCAGTCTTCAGTTTTCCAATCCGAAATCCAAAGCCCAAAGTCTAAAATCCTCACTCCTCGCCGTTGTCCTGCTTGCGGCGCCCGCGGCGGCGCTTGACTTTCCCCCTCTCGCACCGTCTCCCGCGATGTTTCGCGCACACCGGGAAAAGTTCCTGTCGAAGCTGCCGGCTCGCTCGATCGCCATCCTGCGCTCGGCTCCCGTCCGGATCTACTCGAACGACACCGAGTACGTTTACCGGCAGAACTCGGACTTCCATTACCTGACCGGTTTGGACGAGCCGGATGCGACCGCGGTCCTGCGTCCCAACGCGCCGGACGGGAAGCGGTACGTCCTCTTCGTCCGGGGACATGACCCGCGCCGCGAGGCCTACGAGGGGACCCGCCCGGGGCCCGAGGGCGCCGTCTCCGAGTACGGAGCCGACGCGGCGTTTTCCTCGGCGGAATTTCCGAATGCGTTGGCACGCTACGACGCGGCGACGCGTTCGTATGCCGGTTCCCTCGAGGGTGTCGAGACCATCTACCTCGCCGACGGGGGCGACACAGTCTGGGCGGAAAAGCTCCGGGATCTGCTCGCAACGATGCGCTCCCGCGATCTCGGGCCCGCGGCCACCGTGGACGCCCGGGAACTCCTGCACGAGATGCGGCTCATCAAGGACGCAGACGAGATCGCTCTGATTCGCCGGGCCGCCGAGCTTTCCGCGCGCGGACACATCCTTGCCATGAAGGCCGCCGCGCCGGGCAAGTGGGAGTTCGAAGTCCAGCAGGCTCTGGAGGGCTTCTGCTTCGGCAACGGCGCCCGCATGGCTTATCCCTCGATCGTGGGATCCGGTCCCGACTCGATCTTCTTGCACTGGAACAAGAACAACCGTCAGATGAACTCGGGCGAAGTCCTCTTGAACGACTCGGGCGCCGAGTACGCGTACTACGCGTCGGACGTCACGCGCACGTATCCCGTCGGCGGTCGCTTCTCCGCCGAGCAGCGCGCCGTCTACGAGATCGTGCTCGCGGCCCAGAAAGAGGCGATGGGGGTCATCCGGCCGGGGGTGCCGCAGGAAGAGATCGAGCGCCGGTCAGCCAGAGTCCAGGCGGAGGGGCTCCTGCGTCTGGGACTTCTCTCCGGGGACATCGACAGGGTCCTGAAGGAGAACACCTACAAGAAGTTTACCGTGCACGGCGTGTCTCACTGGGTGGGCCTGGACGTTCACGACGCCGGCAAGTACCGCGTGGCTGAGGCCTCGCGGGCCCTTGAGGCGGGAATGGTTCTGACCGTCGAGCCGGGGATCTACATACCGGCCAAGACCGCGGGCGTCGATCCGAAGTGGTGGAACATCGGCGTGCGCATCGAGGACACCGTCCTCGTGACAAAGGATGGGTACGAATGTCTTTCCTGTGCCGCCCCGCGCGAGATTTCCGACGTGGAGAAAACAGTTCTCTCGGGAAGGAAATAGGACGAAGTCGTGAGTTTGGCCTCGAGAACTCTCAATTTCGAATTTCGAATTTCGAATTTCACAATTCCCTTGGCGGTACGAGGATCTGTACCGTCTTCTCCGAGGCCCGGCACTCAATCGGTGTCTTCAGCACGCAGTCGCCGTCCACCTGGACCTCCACCGGGTAGCTCTCGAGCGATGCGACGGTCACCGCGCGCCCGCGCGCGATCGTCGCAAGCCCGCGGCTCAAGTGTCCTGATCGGCCGAGCCGGATCTGGCGGAAGAGGGAGAAGAGGCGCAGGCGGCTGTGACCCGCAAAGAGAAGCACGTTCAGCTCTTGCGATTCGAGCGAGGCTCCGGGCGCGATGACCCAAGCGCCCGCGTAGTGACGGGCGTGGCAGACAACGGCGAAGTTTGCCTCGCGCAGTACGCCGTCCACCGTCACCGCGAGACGCGGGAACTCGTAGCGAAAGAACTCCTGCGCCACGGTCCAGAAGATACCGGCCCGGCCGAGCCAGCGTTTCAGACTCCAGTTCATGTGTCCCATGATCCGCGCGTCCAGTCCGATGCCAGCCCAGAGCAGGAACGGGCGCTCGTTGGCGAGGCAGAGGCGCGCCGGCCGGGGTTTCCCGGTGAAGAGCAGCTCCCCGGCTTCGGCCAGGTTCAGAGGGATGCCGAGCTCCCGCGCGAGCACGTTGGAAGTGCCTCCGGGCAGAATCGCCAGAGGAATGGAGGACCCGCCGAGGCCGCAGGCGACCTCCGAGATCGTCCCGTCTCCGCCGCAGGCGACGATCACATCGAGCCCCCGGGTCAGGCTTGACCGGACGATCTCGGTGGCGTGGCGCGGCCCGTCTGTGGGCGCTTGGAGAAGCTCGAGCCCGCGCGATTTCATCCGATCCGCGAACGCGCCCATCTGCGCCCTGCGGTCGCGTTGACCCGCCGTGGGGTTGTAGATGAGGATTCCTCTCCTCATGAGCACGGCTGCGCCCTCAGTGCCTAAACCCTCAACCAACTCTTGACCCTCAACGCCCCGTCTCTAGAAGAGCGATCCATCCCTGTGCGGAGGCACGATCCCCAAATGGCGGTAGGCCGCGGCCGAGGCGATGCGTCCGCGTGGCGTGCGCTGGAGAAACCCCGCCTGGAGCAGATAGGGCTCGTAGAGGTCCTCGAGCGTGCCCCGGTCCTCGCCGATCGAGGCCGCGATGGATCCGATGCCGACCGGCCCGCCTCCGAACTTCTCGATGATCGTCGCGAGGATGCGCCGGTCGAGCTCGTCGAATCCGTGCTCGTCCACCTCCAGCCGGTTTAGGGCCTCACGCGCCGTCGCCCGGTCGATCGCGCTCTTACCGGCCACCTCCGCGAAGTCGCGCAGGCGGCGCAACAGGCGGTTGGCGATCCGGGGAGTCCCGCGGCTGCGCGATCCGATCTCCAGCGCCGAATCGTCCGCGATCTCGACTCCCAGAATCCGCGCGGAGCGCTGGACGATGCGGACAAGCGAGGCGACGTCGTAGAAGTCTAGACGCAGGGCAATTCCGAAGCGTCCGTGAAGCGGCTGTGAAAGAAGCCCGGGCCTCGTGGTGGCGCCAACTAGGGTGAACGGCGGCAGATCCACCTTCATCGTCCGCGCCATCGGCCCCTCGCCGATCAGGATGTCCAGACGGAAATCCTCCATGGCGGGGTAGAGGATCTCCTCCACGGCGGGATTGAGGCGGTGGATCTCGTCCACGAAGAGCACGTCCTTGGGCTGCAGGTTCGTCAGGATGCCGGCCAGATCGCCCGCGCGGGCGATCATGGGGCCGGAAGTCAGCCGCAGACCCGCGCCCATCTCCCGGGCCACGATGTGCGCGAGCGTGGTCTTGCCGAGACCCGGGGGTCCGGTCAGGAGAACATGGTCGAGCGGCTCGTTTCGCCCGCGCGCGGCCGCCAGGAAAACGCTCAGGTTCTCGCGCACCTTGGCCTGGCCGATGTACTCGGAAAGCGTCTGCGGGCGAAGCTTGGGCTCGACGGCCAGGTCGTCGTCGAAGGCGGTGCCAGCGAGGATTTCGTGATCGGCGGTCACGGATCTGAGTCTACTGCTGCCCCGTTGTCATCCCGAGACCTGGTCCTTTGCTGTCCCGAGCGCAGCGATATTCGCATTCGTGGTGATCGGTTCCAATGAGAGCAGATTCCTCCTCGCTTCGCTCCTCGGAATGACAGGGGCGGGAGGTCTCATCCGCCGGTCAGCCTCTTCAAGGAGGCCTTCAGATAATCGGCGAAATTGGTCTCCGCGCCTCCCCGGGCCGCGGCTTCGACCGCCCGTTCGGCCTCGCCACGGCGGTAGCCCAGGTTGACCAGAGCCGAGATCACGTCCTCTGCCGCCACGGCGGCCGGGGCCTGCGGCGTGGGCCCCTGCGCGAACTTCTGGACCTTCTCGGCAAGCTCTAGAGCCATTCGCTCGGCTGTCTTTTTGCCCACACCCGGAACGCTCATGAGGCGGCGCACGTCCTGCTTGCGCAGCGCCTCGACCAGCTCTGTGGGAGGCATTCCCGACAGCACCGTCAGGGCAACCCGCGGGCCGATGCCCGCGACACTCAGAAGCAGGAGAAAGAGCCCCTGCTCCCGTTCGGTCAGGAAGCCGTAGAGAGCCAGCGTGTCCTCACGGACGTGTGTGTGGACCCAGAGCGAAACCGGGCTCTCCGTTTCCGGAAGCTCGTAGAAGGTCGAGAGGGGGATGTGGACGAGGTAGCCGACGCCACCGGCGTCCAGGATCACCCGATCGGGATTCTTCTCCGCCAGGCGTCCGGTCAAGCGGCCAATCATGAAGAGATTGTAGCTTTCAGCTGTCAGCCGTCAGCTCTCAGCCGGAACCGGTGATAGCGGCTTCAGAGCTGAGAGCCAAGAGCTGATAGTTGATAGCTGAGAGCTAATAGCTCTACTTATCCCCGCCGCGGGCCAGTGGCTTCGGGAAGGAACGACTTCAAGAGATCCTCGTTGATTTCGACTCCCTGGTTGCCGCGCAGCCGCCCGAGCGCCGAACGCAAGAGCCGGTCCGCCTCGCGGCTGCGCAGACCGTCGGACAGATCCGCTTTCTGCGCCTCGAAGGCCGCCGGGTCCCCCATCGTGCGGCTCAAGACGCGGAAGAGGACAAACCCTCCGGGCACGGGAACGGGGGGGCCGACCTGGCCCTTGCCCGTCGCAAAGACCGCAGCGGAAAGCTCGGGCGCGACACCGATCTCGGGGACCGGACCGCCCGGCGAAAAGTCGGGTGTGGTCTTGACGTCAGTTTCGTAGCGCGCCGCCAGCGACGCCATCGTCGCCCCGGAGGCGAGCTCCCGGACCGCGGGCGTAAGCGCGTCGGAGGCCTCCTTCTGGCGTCGTTCGGCCTGGAGGTCCTCCAGGGCCCGGCTCCGGATCTCCTCGAAGGGAGGCGGTCCCGCGGGACGCTGTTCGGCGGGCTTGACGAAGGCCGGGCCCCGCAGCGTGGTGACGGGATTCCTGTCGAGCTGGCCGAGTTTGGAGGACCAGGCCGCGTCGGAAAAACGCGCGTTGGCCCCGATGCCGGGGATCGGCGCGCCGCGTGAAACCCATTCCGTCGTGTTGTAGGTCACTGCGTCGTCCTGGAGCTTTCGCAGTTGCTCGTCGGAGGTGTTCGGGATGTGGCGGATCTTCTCGGCAAGCTCCCGCGCCCGCCGGTCGGTCTCGGCCTCCGCGCGGCGCTCTGTCAGCTCCGAGGAGAGCTGTGCGCGAACCTCCTCGAAGGGGCGGACGTGCGCGGCGATCTTGAAATTGAGCTTGATCACGTGGTACCCGAATCGTGTCTTGATCGGCCCGCGGATCTCGCCTGGAGACATGTCGAAGGCGGCCTGATCGAACTCGGGAGCCATCTGTCCACGTGAAAACGGAGGCAGCTGGCCGCCGTTGCCCTTGCCGGAAGGGTCCTCCGTGTTCTCGTTGGCGAGCTTGGCGAAGTCCTCTGCCTTCCGGGCGCGCGCGAGAATCCTTTCGGCCCTGGCCTTCGCATCGGCGTCGGCGGTTTCACCCTTGGACGGATCGATCTGGATCAGGATGTGCGAAGCATTGACCTGTTCGGGCGCGCGGAAACTGTCCGTTCGCCGTTCGTACTCCGTCCGCAACTCTGTTTCCGGGATCATAATTTTCGCGCGGATGCGGGAGCGGTCCACCAGAAGGTACTTGATACGGCGCTGTTCGGGCGCGCGGTAGCGCTCCCGGTGCCTTTCGAAATAGGTCTTGAGGTCCGGATCCCCGGGAGGGGTCGGGTTGGACAGACGCCCGGTCGGGATCCTGAGGTACTCGATCGAGGCCTTGTCATTGCGCGATGCGAACTCGCGCCGGACCTCCGCGTCGGGCACGAGCAGGGAGGACCTGACCAGCTGCGAATACTTCTCGAGCAGCAGACTCTCGCGAAACTCCTCTTCGAAGCGCTCGGGAGTCGAACCGTTGCTGCGCAGGAGCCTCTCGTACTTCTCCCTTCCGATGAACTGGCCATTGTCCTGGAAGGCGGAAATGTTCACGATGGCCTGCGCCACCTCTTCGTCGGTGACCTTCAGGTGCAGACGCCGTGCGGCCTCCAGTTCCAGAATCCGGTCGATCATGTTCTCCAGGACCTGCCGCGGCAGATCCATGGCGCGCAGCAGCTCGGGCGAAAGGTTGCCCTGGTAGAGGCCGCGCTGCCGGTCGAGCTCCGCCTGGTAACGACGGGAAAAATCAACGGCGCTGATCGTCTCGTCACCGACCCGCGCGATCACCTGGCTGCCCGGATCCCGGGAGCCAGCGCCCGAGCCGACGAAGTACACGAAACCGAGAATGAAAACGAGGATGACCGCATACAGCGTCCACTTGAGGTGATGGAAGCTGTCGCGCATGGTCTTCAACATCCGGAACCCCTCCCGCCGAGCCTTCGAGGACGCGCGACTATAGCCGAAGGCGAGGACGTGGGTGGTAGGAGGTAGGACACAGGGAAGACTCCTCTGTCTGCTCCTAACCTTACGTCCTTCCTCCTACGTCCTACGTCCTCTGGTGTGCTATAAGCAAACTGGGTAAGTCTCGTTGTTTCGGAGGTTTATGCCCAGAAAAAAACCCGCTCAGCCAGTGGGCGGGGACATCGACTGGTTCGTCATCCCGATCGAAACGATCCGCCGGTGGGCGATTGTGCTTCTGCTCGCCCTGGTGGTCGGGGTGCTCCTTTACTTCCTCTCCTCCAAGGCCCGGCGCTCGCCCGAGGAAAAAGCGGTTGCCGAGATCGCCACCGCAACGACCCTCTTGACCCGGGCCTCGGCCGCCGCCGGCAACGTGCGGCCGGGCTCCCATATCGCCCAGGCGCGGGACCTGCTGCGCGGAGCGCAGGACGCCCTCGCGAAGAAGAACTACGACGAAGCGTTCCGGCTGGGTGTCGAGTCCCAGTCGTACTCGCGCCGGGCGCTCGGTGGCTCGGGAGCGGAAGAATCGGGCGATGCTTCCTTTATCTCGGTCGAAGGAGATGTGTCCTTGCAGTCATCCGGCCGCTCCACCTTCGAGCCGGCCAAACAGCGGCAGGCGCTGTTCGACGGCGACTTCATCAAGACGGGCCCCACGGGCTCGGCCGAGATCATGTTCTCCGACGGCACCCTCTACACGATCCGGCCGGCCTCGCTCTTCGAGGTCCGGCGGCCCGTGTCCGCGGAGGTGGGCGGCAGTCAGATCAAAATGATCTCGGGCGCCGTCAACGTCTACACCTCGTCCTCCACGTCCACGGTTGCCACCGATTCGGCGACGGCCTCGATCGAGCGGGAGTCCCGCGTCGGAATCGACGTCGAGACGGGACGCAAGACGCAGGTCACGACGTTCCGTGGCCGCGCCACGGTGTCGACGGCCCGGGAGGCAGTGGCGCTGCAGGAGCGGGAGAAGGTCACGGCGGGATTCGAAGCGGGGACAATCTCGGCCAAAGCCTTCGTTCCGGAGATGCCGCAACTGCTCCTCCCGCCCGACAACCGCGTCTACGACCTGAAGACGGGCGATCGCCTCGAGCTGAAGTGGAGTTCAGTGCCCACGGCCGTCCGCTACCGAATCCAGATCTCGCACTCCCGCCTTTTCGTGCCGGACGCAACCGAGGTGGACCTGGACAACCGCGTCGAGACCACCGCGCGGGTTCAGGTCTCGCGCGAGGGCTCCTACTTCTGGCGCGTGGCCGCGATCAACGCGGAGGGGAACGCTTCGGATTGGAGCCTCGTGCGCCGCTTCAAGATGCTGGCCGAGCCTCCCCGCGTGTCTCTCGGTGCCGGGCAGCCCCCGCGGCTGACCGTGACCCGTCCCCAGCAGATGGGCAACATCTTTCTGATTTTCGGGCAGACGGATCCGGGGGTGATCGTGACCGTCAACGGCGAGCCGGCGGATGTGGAGGCGGACGGCTCGTTTAAGAAGACGATCTCCATTGATCGGGAGGGGTATGCCACCCTTGTGATCAAGGCGGTGGACGCCGCCGGCAATGAGACCGTCAAACCCGTCAAGGTGTTCGTGGAGTCCCTGTAGTCCGGGAAACGGAAAACGAAAAACGGAAAACGAGAGGAAGAAGTGAAACTGGCGGGCGAGTTTTGCATGCCTCGTTTCCCGTTTCCCGTTTCCCGTTTTACGGCTTAAGGAGGTTGCTTGGCGTTCAAATCTATCTTTTCGCTTTTTTCCAACGACCTGGCCGTGGATCTGGGCACCGCCAACACGCTGGTGTTCGCCCGCGGCAAGGGGATCATCGTTCGGGAGCCTTCCATTGTCGCGGTCAACACCACGACCAACCGCGTGGAAGCGGTGGGCACCGAGGCCAAGGAGATGCTCGGGCGCACGCCGGGCAACATCGTCGCGATCCGCCCCATGAAGGACGGGGTCATCGCTGATTTCGAGGTGACCGAGAAGATGCTCGATCACTTCATCAAGAAGGCGCATGGCCGCTCTCTCTTCGTGCGGCCGCGGATCGTGGTCTCCGTTCCCTCGGGGATCACCCAGGTCGAGAAGCGGGCCGTGCAGGACTCGGCCCTGCGTGCGGGCGCATCGGAAGTCTTCATTATCGAACAGGCCATGGCCGCGGCCATCGGGTGCGGGCTTCCGATCACGGAGCCCACCGGCAACATGATCATCGACATCGGCGGCGGCACGACCGACGTGGCCGTGATCTCGCTCGCCGGCATTGTCTACAGCCGCTCGGTTCGGATCGGCGGCAACGAGATGGACGAGGCGATCATTCAGTACATTAAACGCAAGTACAACCTCTTGATCGGCGAGCGCACGGCCGAACAGGTCAAGATCGAGATCGGGTCCGCGCACCCTCTCGATGAACCGCTGACGATGGAAGTCAAGGGGCGCGACCTCGTGGAAGGTGTGCCCAAGACGCTGACGCTGACCGACGAGGAGGTGCGCGAGGCGATGTCGGAGGTGGTTGCATCGATCGTCGAGAGCGCGCGCGTGGCTCTGGAACGCACACCGCCGGAGCTCTCGGCCGACATCATGGACAAGGGCATCATCATCACGGGCGGCGGGTCACTGCTGCGCAACCTCGACCGCCGTCTGCGCGAGGAAACCGGTCTCCCGATCTCTTCCGCGGAGGATCCGCTGGCCTCCGTCGTGCTGGGGACCGGGGCCATGCTGACGGACATGGATCTTCTCCGGAAAATCAGCATCACGTAGGACGTCAGAGGTAAGAGGTGCCACGTGAGACGTGAGATGAGGACGCGAAAGGGCCAGGGAGATCGCACACGCTTCCGCTTGCAGCTCCCGTCTCCCGCTCCACGCGCGATCAGGCTCACCCGTCCGCGCGTCGAGGCGTTGACGGGGCGTTCGCGGCGGGGAGGGTTCGTGCTCTCCTGCGTGCTTGTCTTTTGCGTCCTGATCCTGTCCGCCCAGGCCCCTGCCCGTAACCGGCGGGGCTCGGTGTTGCAGTCCTGGATTCTGTCCGCCGCCGCCCCGCTGGCGGGCGCCGCGGCTGCGGTCTCGCGGACGGTCTCGCAGACGGTCGATGGCGTCGAGGCGCTCTTTACGGTGCGCGCGGAGAACGGACGCCTGAAGCGGGAGCTCGAGCAGCGCAACCTCGAACTCTTTCAGCTGCGGGCACGGGTGTCGCAGGCGGCGCGGGAGGACAGGCTCGCTGGCTCCGCCGCGGTTTTGCCAAACGTCCTCGGAATGGCGCCGGTCCTGCTCGTCGAGAACCGCGCAGGGCTCCAGAGCGCTCTGATCGGGGCAGGTTCGGCGGATGGCGTCTCGCTGGGATCTCCGATCGCTGTGGCGGAGGGTCTGGTGGGCCGGGTCGTGACGGTCGGACGGAGCGTCTCGCGCGCACAGCTGCTGACCGACGCCTCCGCCGCTGCGGGCGCGCGAATCGTGCGGACCGGGGAGGTGGGTGTGGTGCGCGGAGACGGCCGCGGGGGTCTGCGCTTGAACAACATCCCGACGACCTCACGGGTCCAGAAGGGGGATCTGGTCGAGTCCGCCGGCATCGACGGGATCTATCCCCGCGGTGTCCCGATCGGCCGTGTCGCGGAGGTCTTGCGGAGCGATCTCTCTCTGGAGATCACAGTCGCGCCGGCGGCAGCGTTTTCTGAATTGAGCGATGTCCTCGTGCTCGCACCTTCGCCGGCGGCCGGGCAGGCGCTTCCAGGGCCACGGAGTGCGGGGCCGTGAAGTCCGGCCGGATCGCGCTGCTTCTGGCGGCGGCGACGGCCCTGCAGTTCCTCGCCGGCGGTTCCCGGCACCGGGGGGTCTGGCCGGCGGATTTTTTTCTGATCGCGACGGCCGTTGTCGCCCGCGGCGGAGACTTTGTGCGCGCCGTTTTCGCCGGTGGCGCCGTCGGATTCCTGGAAGATGCCCTGTACCACGATCTGCTCGGAATGAACGCCTTCGCCAAGGCGGCCCTGGGTTATGTGCTGGCCCTCCTGTCGGTGCGCGTCATCTTTGGCGGCGCCTGGGCCGTGGGGCTGGCCCTGACGTTTTCTTCTCTGGCAAACGATGTGATCGTGGCGGTTCTGGCCTTGCTGCTTCTGAAGGCACCGGTCGTTCTCTTCTCGCGCGACGCGCTCTGGCGCGCGGTCGCGACGGGGCTGACGGCCGCGCTGCTCGAGGCCGCGTGGAACTTTCCCTGGCAACAGTGGTTGGAAAAGCGCCGGCTGCGGAGACGGCGGTAATGTTGGGCGTGAAACGGAAGACGGAAAACGGAAAACGAATGGGGCGACGCAGGTCACCCGTCCTATCGTTTCCCGTTTCCCGTTTCCCGTTTCCCGGCGGCCAGAGGTCGTGATGTTGAAGGTGCGCGAAGATCGGCGGGCGTTAAACCGCCGGATCGAAGCCGCCCGGCTCCTGGTCGGCGCCTTGTTCGCGCTGATCGTGACGGTCTACTGGTACCACCAGATCGCGCGGGGCGACCATTACTACGCGCTCTCCGAGATCAACCGGATCCGCTCGGTTCGGATTCCCGCGCCGCGAGGCTACGTGCTCGACCGGCGCGGCCGCGTGCTGGTGGACAGCGAGCCGTCGTACACGCTGCACCTCTACCGGAGGGAGGCGCAGGACTTGAACGCGTCGATCGATCT
>JBOGJN010000155.1:0-1826 GCA_050745445.1 Thermoanaerobaculia bacterium | reverse complement strand
TGCGCCAACCGGCCCACAGACGCCCGTCAGCTCCGCGGAGCTTTGCGGTTCGCCAACTCACCAGCCCCCTCGGTGCGGTCATAGGAAGCTCTACGGCCGCCAAGCCGAGAAGGTTTCGCAGCCGCCTAACACGTATTAGGGGACCGAATTATCGGAGGAAACACGACAGAAACCGCAACCTAACTCCCCACCCAGGAGCGACACCAAATCGACTGCAATCGCCTGATCGAAGGCGACGGAACCTGCAACCTAACTCCTCGACGAGCAACGGCGATCGGTGTTTTCACGTCGTTGTGACCCAGAAGGTCGTGGATCGTCCGAATATCGTATGCCCGTTCGAGAAATGATGAGTGAGTGAAGAGGGGCCGAGGAGAAGGCCCGAGGCGTCCGAGCGCAAGCAGCCTGTCTGACGGTGCTTCGTGGAATCCTTTGATTCGATGCGAGTTGGAACGCAGAGGCGGGCCACTCACCTCCTCTTCGATAGACTGATTCGCCATGCCGAAGATCCACCGCCTCCCAGCCGACGTCATTGAACGGATCGCGGCGGGCGAGGTGGTAGAGCGGCCGGCCTCAGTCGTCAAGGAGCTTCTGGAAAACGCCCTGGACGCCGGAGCTTCGCGGATCGAAGTGGATCTGGACGGAGGAGGCATCGAACGCATCCTCGTGCGTGACGACGGCTCCGGGATGTCGTCGGAGGACGCACTTCTCTCGCTCGAGCGGCACGCGACTTCCAAGATCTCTTCCGACGCCGACCTCACGCAGGTCCGCAGCTACGGTTTTCGGGGCGAAGCGCTTCCCTCGATCGCCGCGGTCTCGCGCCTGACGCTCACGACCTCCGATGGCTCGTCCCCGGAAGCCGTGCGCTTGACGATCGAGTACGGCGGTTCGGTCTCACGGGAGCCCGCGGGACGTCCGCGGGGCACCGACGTTCTGGTCGAAGGGCTTTTCGCGCGCACTCCCGCGCGCCGCAAGTTCCTCTCGACGCGGGAAGCGGAGGGACGAGCCGCGGCGGCCGCCGTGACGCGGGCCGCTCTGGGGAATCCCTCCGTGGCTTTCGCGCTCCGTTCGAACAACCGGCAGGTTCTGGACGCTCCGGCGGCCGTGGACCGCGCGGCCCGAATCCTCGAGCTCTTCGGGCGCGAGACCCTGGGTGAGCTCGAAGCCTTCGAGGCGCGTTCGGGAGCACTCAAGATCGCGGGCTTCGCCACGCGCGGCTCGATCACGTTCCCGAGCCGCCGTTTTCAGTACCTCTTCGTCAATGGGAGACCGGTCGAGGACCGGGCCCTCTCTCGGGCGATCGGGCAGGCCTCCCGCGAAGCGATCCGCACCGACCGGCACCCGGCCGTCTTTCTCTTTCTGACGGCGGAGGCGGGCGCGGTGGACGTGAATGTCTCCCCCGCCAAGACGCAGGTGCGTTTTTCCGACTCCGGCACCGCGTACAGGCTCGTCTATCACGCGCTCCACTCGGCGCTTCTCGCGGGTAAGGAAGAGCGGCGGTTGAAATCCGTGCCGACCGCCGAGCCGGTCTCCACGCTCTCTGAGCCGGCGGAGCCCTACGGCGCTGCCCCGACGGGCGAGCCGGCGGCGCGCCCAACGCCGACTCTGAGCCGCGAGGTTGTCCCGCCGGCTCCTCCCGTCGAGAAAAAGCCGCCGGAGCTCCTGCCGATCGGTCAGCATCGCGAGTCGTACATCCTGGCCTCGGGACCCGAGGGGCTTCTGGTCGTGGACCAGCACGCGGCGCACGAAAGAATCCTTTACGAGCGCATCCGAGATCGCATCGCCTCGGGCCGGGTCCTGTCCCAGCGCCTGCTGCTGCGCCAGCTCTT
>JBOGJN010000154.1:0-1479 GCA_050745445.1 Thermoanaerobaculia bacterium | reverse complement strand
CGGATGCCGGAGGGCATCCACGGCGAGCGGTTCTACCAGAAGCGCTGGGAGCAGCCGCTCCCGCCGTTCGTGGCGACGGTGAGCGTCTTCTCCGGGAGCAAGGGCCACCCGGACGAGTGCCTGCTGTGCAACAACCTCGCCACCCTGCTATGGCTGGCGCAGCACGGCACGCTCGAGTATCACGTCTGGCACTCCCGGACCAAACCGGGCCCCGACGCGGCCAGCCAGAGCACCGATTTCGCGAGCTCGCGGGAGGCGCTCGAGGACTCGGTCTTGAACTACCCGGACTCTCTCGTGTTCGACATCGACCCGTACATCTACTCGGGCAAGGAGGCGCCGGGGGCCGAGCCGGAGCTCAACACCGCCGGATTCGAGAAGGGGAAGGAAGTGGCCTTCTGGCTCCGCGAGCTGCTCCAGACCATGCGGCTCGAGCCGATTGTGAAGACCTCCGGCAAGACCGGGCTCCACGTGTTCGTCCCGATCCGGCGCACGATCGATTTTGATGCGGCGCGGCACATCTGCGAGATGGTCGGCCGCCACCTGCAGCGCCAGCACCCCAAGGACATCACGGTGGAGTGGAGCGTCGAGAAGCGCACCGGCAAGATCTTCATCGACTACAACATGAACGTCCGGGGGAAGACGCTGAACGTCGCCTACTCTCCCCGCGGCCTCCCGGGGGCACCGATCTCCATGCCCCTCGGCTGGGAGGCGCTCGCCAAGGCGCATCCCCTCGACTACCGACTCACCAACGTCTTGAACCGCTTGGAGAAAGAGGGGGATCGCTGGCACAATGCGGCTCTCGACAAGCAGAGCCTGGAGCAGGTCCTCGAACAACCGGGGGCCTGAGCAGACGTCAGAGAGGCGAGAAACACATGGCTGCCCGATCGATAGCATCGCTGACCGTCTCCTTCGGCCTCGTTGCGATTCCGGTGAAGCTGTACTCCGCGACGCAGGCCTCGGGAGCGATCTCCTTCAACCTCCTGCACAAGCCGCCGTGCGGCTCGCGCCTCAAGCAGCAGTACATCTGCGCCAAGGAGGACGTCCCGGTCGCCCGCGAGGACATGGTGAAGGGCTACGAGTTCGCAAAGGACCAGTACGTGGTCTTCACGCCCGAGGAGTTGAAGGCGCTGGAGGAGATCGGCACGCATACCGTCGAGATCACGGAGTTCGTGCCGATCGCGAGCATCGACCCGGTGTACTTCGACAAGGCCTACTACCTCGGGCCCGACAAGGGGGGCGCCAAGCCGTATTCGCTCCTGACGCGCGCCCTGCGGGAGACCGGCCGGTGCGCGCTCGGGCGGTGGGCGGCGCGGGGCAAGCAGTACATCGTCATGATCCGCCCGGTGGCGGAGGGCCTGGTGATGCAGCAGCTCCTGTACGCCGCCGAGGTGCGCCCGATCAGCGAGGTCGAGATCCCGAAGACCGAGGTCCGGCCCGCGGAGCTCGCGCTCGCGACGCAGCTGATCGAGCAACAGGCCG
>JBOGJN010000153.1:0-1024 GCA_050745445.1 Thermoanaerobaculia bacterium | reverse complement strand
GTGCTCATGGTCGTGGGCGAGCTGACCGAAGTGTCGGCGCTCGTCACCACGCGGGTGACGAAGTGGTTCGAGACCGATACGAAGAACTACGTGGACACCACCGCGCCCGACAACATCATGATCCACGGCCGGCTCGAGAACGGCGCCGTCCTCTCCGCGAACGTGGGCGTCCAGCCCTATCACGGCACCGGCTACCGGTTCGAGATCTACGGCCGGGACGGCACGCTGGCGATGATCGGGGGCGGCGAGGCCGGCCAGGAGGCGAGCCGGAAGATCATCGGCGCGCACAAGGACGACAAGGAGCTGAAGGAGCTGCCCGTGCCCGAGCGGCTCAAGTGGGTGCCGGAAGCCGTGCGGAAAGAGGGCCGCGCCTACGACGTGGGGCAGATGTGGGTCAATTTCTCCAAGGCGATCCGCACCGGCAAGGGCGTCGAGCCCGATTTCGACCATGCGGTGCGCCGCCACCGGACGCTCGACGCCATCGTGCGCGCTTCGGAGACCGGGCAGCGGCAGAAGGTCGCGCTATAGCAAACGGGCGAGCCCATTTGCGGGGACAGCGCGACCTGAAGTCGAAAGTCGAAAGTCGAAAGTCGAAAGGCGAAAGGCGAAAGGATGAGCCGGGGTACTCCCCTCCTGCCAGAGGAGGGGTGTCACGGTGTGACGGGGTGGTGGGAGTAAACGTGCCTGCGCACGTTTGAGCCGGCGAACGCCCGCCGCAACCACCCCCACCCTCTGTTCCCTCCCCCTGAGAGGGAGGGACGAAGTACAGCGCTGCGCGACTGAGGATGGCAGCGCGGCGGGTGGGGGTCACCCACCAAGGATGACCTGGTTCTAACTCCCGCACTGCGGGGGTCATCCCTCATCCCTCATCCCTCATCCCTCATCCTTTGTCCTGATGTCCGCGTCGGTCACTTCGCCCGTGTAGACGTAGCCGGTCTCCTCGACGCTCCCCGCGCCGACGTAGATGCCGATCACCTCGAGCGGCTCGGTCTGGCTCAGGTTGTGCATGAAGTGCTCGACGCCC
>JBOGJN010000152.1:0-1957 GCA_050745445.1 Thermoanaerobaculia bacterium | reverse complement strand
GCATTGGCCCGCGCCTGACGGGCTCGCCCCAAATGAAGGCGGCGAACGACTGGACACGGCAGAGGCTCGCCGAGTGGGGGCTTTCGAACGCCCACCTGGAGAGCTGGGGACCCTTCGGCCGCGGCTGGACTTACGACGCCTGCTCGGTGCGGATGCTCTCGCCGGACCGCGCCGAGCTGTTGGCTTTGCCCGAGGCCTGGACGCCCGGCACAAACGGCGTCGTTGCCGCCAGGGCGGTGCGGGTCAAGGCGACAACGAAGGAGGATCTCGAGAAGGAGAAGGGCAAGCTCACAGGCAAGATCGTCTTTCTGGGGGAGTTGAAGGAGATCAAACCTCACGGCAAGGCGGAGGAGGCGCGTTACGACGAGAAGAGCCTGGCCGAGCTCTTCCAATACGAGATCCCGGGGGGACCCCCGCGGTACGACCGGGAGGAAGCTCGCAGGCGCTACGAGTTCCGCAAGGCGGCCGAAAAATTCTTTGCTGAAGAGAAGCCGCTGGCCGTCATCACGGCCGGCCGGCACAACGGCGGCACGATGATCGTCCAGTCGGGCGGCTCTTACAAGAAGGGGAGTCCGATGGGCATCCCCTCCCTCGTGATGGCGGTCGAGCACTTCGGACGGATCTCGCGCCTGCTCGAGCGAAACGTGGAAGTGGACCTCGAGCTCGACGTGAAGGCGCGGTTCCTCGAAGACGATCTCATGCAATACAACACGGTCGCCGAGATCCCCGGCACGGATCGGAAGGGGGAATTCGTCATGCTCGGCGCGCATCTGGATTCCTGGCACGCCGGGACCGGCGCAACGGACGACGGCGCGGGTGTCGTCGTGGCCATGGAGGCGGTCCGCATCCTCCAGGCTCTCGGCGTCAGGCCGGCACGCACGATCCGCATCGCCCTCTGGAGCGGAGAAGAGCAGGGTCTCTTCGGGTCGAAGGCCTACGTGTCGCAGCACTTCGCCTCGCGCCCGGAGAAGCCGGAGGACAAGGACCTGCCCTGGTTCATGCAAAAAGACACCTGGCCGCTGACGGTCAAGTCCGAGCACGGAAAGCTCTCGGCCTACTTCAACGTGGACAACGGCACGGGCAAAATCCGCGGAATCTACGCGCAGGAAAACGCGGCCGTCGTGCCGATCTTCGAGGCGTGGATGGAGCCCTTGAGAGACCTCGGCGTGACGACCGTCACCATGCGCAACACCAGCAGCACCGACCATGTCTCTTTCGACAGGGTCGGGCTGCCCGCATTCCAGTTCGTCCAGGACGAGATCGAGTACGACACGCGCACACACCACACCAACATGGACGTGTACGAAAGGCTCCAGAGGGAGGACCTGATGCAAGCGTCGGTCGTTCTCGCGACGTTCGTTTACGAGGCGGCGATGCGCGAGGGAATGTTGCCGAGAAAGCCGATGCCCAAGAAGGAGCCCTCCGAAAAAAGGCCGGAGGTCCCGAAGTAGGGACGCGGACGAGGCTCTGCCCGAGAGATCCGTCGGGAATGCGGCCGGCTGTGGCCGGCGGGGAGGAAATGGACCAATGAAAAGGCTTCTCTCTCTTCTGGTTCTGACGCTCCCGGTTGCTCTTGACGCCGCAACCGTCTCACCGATCACGCCGGCGCAGATGCAGGCGGCCGGAGAGATCACCGAAGCCCTGATCCGGTCCCACGTCAAGTTTCTGGCCTCGGACCTGCTCGAGGGGCGCGGGCCCGCGACGCGCGGCGGCCGCCTCGCGGAGGAATACATTGCGACGGAGCTGGAGGCTCTGGGCTTGAAGCCAGGCGCTCCCGGCGGCGGCTGGTTCCAGAGAGTCCCACTCGTTGCCATGACACCGAATGTGCCACCCACGATGACCTTCGTGAACCGGGAGAAGCGAGTGGAGCTGAAGGTTCGAGACGAGTTCATGGCCTTTTCCGGAGTCCAGAAACCGGAGGCGCGGATCGAAGACGCCGAAGTGGTCTTCGTCGGCT
>JBOGJN010000151.1:0-22805 GCA_050745445.1 Thermoanaerobaculia bacterium | reverse complement strand
CGGACGACCAGGTTCAGCAGACGGTCCGGCACGTAAACTGCGCGTGTGATCTCCTTGCCCTCCACCCACCGCCGAATCCGCTCGTCTTTGCGCGCCAGCTCGAGCGCCTCCCCCTCAGCGGCACCCCGTTCGACCTCCAGCTTTCCGCGTACCTTCCCGTTGACCTGCACGACCAGCGTCACGCGGAGCGCCGTGGCCAGTTGCGGATCGTAGTCGGGCCACCGTGTTTCGATCAGCAGCTCCCCGGCGACTGATCCGACACGCCCCCACCATTCCTCCGTCAGGTGCGGGGCTATGGGGTGCAAGAGCCTCAAGAGAGTGCGGATCGTTCCCCGGACCGTCGAGAGCTCTTCGTTTCCGCGATCGAGTGCTTCGGAGATCGCCTTCTGAAACTCCATGAGCGCGGCGATCGCCGTGTGAAAGTGGAATCGCTGCGCGTCCTCCGTGACGCGCCGGATCGTGCGATGTTCGAGCCGCTCGAGAACGGTCGGCACGCGCGTCGAGGGAGACATCCCGCGGGAGACCGGCGGCGCAGCGGCGGGCGCCGTTTCGAAGGCCCGCGCACAGAGCTCATGGACGCGGTTCAAGAACCGGTAGGCTCCCAGCACGCCGTCCTCCGACCACTCGGACTCCTTCTCGGGAGGCCCGATGAACAGCGTGTAGACACGCACCGTGTCCGCTCCGAAACGCGCGATCAGCTCATCCGGCGAGATCGTGTTGCCGCGCGACTTGGACATTTTCTCGACCTTGCCGGTCGAGGGGTTCACCTTCGTGATCATCCCCTGGTTGAAAAGGCGGGCGAAGGGCTCCTCGATGGAGACCAGGCCCATGTCCTTCAACACCCGGCAGATGAAACGCGCGTAGAGCAGATGGAGGATCGCATGCTCGATGCCCCCGACGTACTGGTCCACGGGCATCCATCGGGCGGCCCGTTCGGAGTCGAGCATCCTCGAGGCATCCGCGGGATTCAGGAACCGCAGGTAGTACCAGGAGGAATCCACGAAGGTGTCCATCGTGTCGGTCTCGCGGCGCGCCGCGCCGCCGCAGGTGGGGCAGGCCACGCGGACGAAGGCCTCCGATTGCTCCAGCGGGTTGCCCTCCGCGCCCCGGAACGCCACGTCCTCGGGCAGGAGCACCGGCAGATCCTTCTCCGGCACGGGCACGACGCCACAGGCTCCGCAGTGGATCGCCGGGATGGGGGTCCCCCAGTAGCGTTGCCGAGAGATCAACCAGTCCCGCAGCCGGTACCCGACTCTCCCCTTTCCGATGCCTTTGCCCTCGACCCATTCCACGGCCCGGCGCACCGCCTGCGGGCCGCTGGGTGTCCCGTCCCAGTCGCCCGAGTGGCACAGAGTTCCGATGTCCGGAACGGCCTGCGTCATCCGGTCCGGGTCTATCTCCCCTTCCTCGGTTCGGTAGACCGGGCGGATCGGAAGCGAGAAGGCCCGGGCAAACTCGAAGTCGCGCTGGTCGTGCGCCGGCACGCCCATGATGGCTCCCGTGCCGTAGTCCGGAAGTACGAAGTTGGCGAGCCAGACCGGGATCCTCTCGTCCGTCGCGGGATTGACCGCAGAAAAGCCGGTGTCGATCCCCTCCCTCCTGGCCCCCTCGGCCTCCCGCTCCAGCCGGGACTCACGGCGGACGCGCTCGATGAAGTCCTGGATCCTCCGCCCGCGCGCCGAGCGCTCGGCCAGCACGGCCGAGGCACGGTGCTCGGGCGCGAGAGCCAGGAAGGTGGCGCCAAAAAGCGTGTCGGGCTGCGTCGTAAAAACAGGCACAGGCTCCGAGAGACCCTCGACGCGGAAGAGGATCTCGGCTCCTTCGGAACGTCCGATCCAGTTGCGCTGCATCGTCTTGACCCGCTCGGACCAGCCGAGTTTGTCCAGCCCCGCAAGCAACCTCTCCGCGTAATCGGTGATTCGGAAGAACCACTGCCTCAGGTCCCGGATCTCGACGGCGTCATCGGACCGTTCGCAACGCCCATCGACGACCTGCTCGTTGGCCAGCACCGTGCGGCAGCCGGGGCACCAGTTGACCGGGGCCGTCTTGCGGTAGGCAAGACCTCGTTGCCACATGCGCAGGAAGAGCCACTGGTTCCACCGGTAATAACGCGGGTCGCAGGAGGCCAGTTCCTTGGACCAGTCGTAGAGGAGGCCGAGGCGGGAAAGCTGCTCCTTCATCCGCGCGATATTGCCGAGCGTGTACTCCCGCGGGTGGACACCGCTTGCGATCGCCGCATTCTCCGCCGGCAGACCGAATGCGTCCCAGCCCATCGGGTTCAAGACCGTTCGGCCGGCCATCCGCTCCCGCCGGTAGAGCGCGTCTCCCAGGATGTAGTTTCTCCCATGGCCAACGTGCAGTTGGCTCGCGGAGGGATACGGGAACATTGTCAACATGTAGTACTTGTTGCCGTTGCGCGAGGTGTCCACGCAGGCGACGCGTCTCTCTTCCCAGCGGCGCTGCCACTTCGCCTCGACCTGCGCCGGGTTGTACTTCTCGGCCATGAAGTCCGCAATCCTAACCCGTGAAACGTTAAGCGTTAAACGTGAAGCGTGGCCCGGTTCCCGGCCTCGTTTTTCGTTTTACGTTTTACGTTTTACGTTCTTTACGTCTGGTCAGCGCGACGGCACGCACGCGCACGGTCGTGTCACCGGCCCGCACGGACTGGTAAGAAAGTCCGCCGCTTGCCCAAACGGGCTCCAGCCGCAACGCGCGGGGTCGCGAAAGCGCTCGTTTCACGAAGGGGATGTAACGTGCGTCCACTCCGTTGACTGAGGTCCAGGGATCGGAGAAGACGTAACCGCGGTCCGGGTAGTACACCTCGACCCAGCGGTGGTACGCGCCGCCGACGGAAGGATCGTAGGCCTCGCTGCCAGGCTCGGCGCGCAAGATTCCCTGAACGGTCCGGGCGGGAATCCCGGCGCGCCGCAACAAATCCACCGCCAGCTCCGCCAACCCCACGCAGTAGGCCCGACGCGACGCGAACACGGCCGCCGGGTCCTGGCGGCGCAGGCGGTCCGGGTCGTATCGAACCCGCGCGGCGATACCCAGGAGGAGGCGGCGCACCGCCTCCGCCTCTGTCCGGCTACCGGAGGTCAGGCGGCTGGCGAACGCGTCGCGTTCGGGAGCCGCCGGCAGAGAGACCTCCGGAGGAAAACTCGTCGGGAAGGGCGCGTCGCTCGCCAGCGGCGAATCCGAGACCCGCACGCGCAGCTCCGTCGAGCCGTCCGGCCTGGGCGAGACCGATAGCGAATAGCCGTCGTTGTCGTACTGGTCGAAGAGGCGGACATCCTCGCCGCCGGCGCGATAGATCGCGAGTTCTTCCCCGAGGGCCCCCGCCGCGGCCAGCGCCAGACCGAAGGCCACAATCCGTGAAAGTCCTCTCACGCCCGCGGACCCTCGCCCGTCTTGGACTTCAGAACACCGTCCAGAATGCCGTTGATGAACTGCGAGGAGCGGGGCGTGGAGAACCGCTTGGCGATCTCCAGAGCCTCGTCGATCACGACTGGCCGGGGCGTGGCCGGCTCGTGAAGCAGCTCGAAAAGGGCGAGCCGCAGGATGTTGCGGTCCACGACCGGCATCCGCACGAGCCGCCAGTGATCTGCCTGTTTCGAGATCATGGCATCCAGAACGTCGCGGTGCGCGAGAGTGCCCGACACCAGCCGCTGTGTGAAGTCCCGGAGGCTTTGCGGCGCCTTCTGAAGATCCTCCGAACGGCGGAACATCTCCTCCGCAGCGGTTCCCGAAACGTCGTTTTCGTAGAGCATCTGGAGGGCAAGCTCCCTCGCCTTGCGCCGGGCGCCCATCAACGTCTCCGCAGGCGGCCGCGCAGGTTCGCCATCTCGATCGCGGCCTCGGCCGCCTCGGCCCCCTTGCCGCTCCTCTGGCGGGCCTGCTCCATCGTGTCGCAAGTCAGGACGCCGAAACCGATCGGGTGGCCCGTTTCCGCCGAGAGTTGCGCCAGCGCCGTCGCCACGGCGTGGCCCAGCACCTCGTGGTGGCTCGTCTCTCCCCGCACGACCGCTCCCAGGACGACCAGCGCGTCCGTGCGGCCCTTCTCCAGAACGGCCCGCGCCGCCGCCGGCAGCTCGAAGGCCCCGGGCACCCGCACGACCGTAACATCGGCCCCCCGGGCGCCACGCCGCGACAGAGTCTCCAAAGCCGCGCGCAGGAGCGCCTCGGTCACGGTCGGGTTCCAGCGGGCGCAGAGAACCGCAAACCGCAGCCCCGCGGCGCTTGTGTCCCCCTCCAGCTGCTTGGGAGAGAAAGCGAGGGCGAGGCGGCGCAAGAT
This sequence comes from Thermoanaerobaculia bacterium, assembly GCA_050745445.1. Taxonomy (GTDB): domain Bacteria; phylum Acidobacteriota; class Thermoanaerobaculia; order UBA5066; family Gp7-AA6; genus JBOGJN01. Next base: position 18,514 of record JBOGJN010000151.1, on the reverse strand, counting down.
GCGGCGGCTGCTCAAGGATCGGTCCTCTTGTAAGGAGAAGCAATTCTAACCCGGAACTGCGTTGCGGTAGTGCTCCGGAGCGACAGAAGGGAGCGGGCGGCGCGGGTCCAGGGTCAAGAGTCCGGAGTTGCCGTCCCCGACTTGCTCTCGGCTCTCAACTCTCGACCGCACAACCGCTCGAGGGCGGCGTCCTCTCCGAAGTTCCTCACATACCGGGAGCTGAACTCTTCGAGGGAGTAGCGCGGCGGCTGCGGGCCCTCCGCCTCGAGGCCAAAGACGGCGGCCACGCTACCGAGCCTCCCCGCCACCGGCCACGGCGCGCCCAGACGCAGGCCGCGGATGAGGCCCGCCCGAAAGGCGTCGCCCACTCCGGTGGGGTCAATCGCCGCTCGCTCAAGAACCGCGGCGGAGATCTCGTGCCGGGCCCGACTGCCCCCTTCGGCCGAGACGGAAATCGTGGAACCTTCGGGCCCGTGCGTGACCACGAGAGCGAAAACGATCCCCTCCAGCTCCTCCCGCGACAGGCCGGTCTTATGGGTCAGGATGCCAAACTCATAGTCGTTGACGACGAGAATCGAGGCCCCGGCCAGCCCTTCCCGGAGTTCCTCGCCCGAGAGCCGCGCCACCTGCTGACTCGGATCATAGAGGAAGGGAATGCGCATCTGGCGGCATTCGTCCGCGTAGCGGGCCATGGCGGCGGGGTCGTTTGGAGAGATGACCGCGAGCGCGATCCCGGAGTGGTCGAGCGCACCGATTGACAGCTCGCGTGCCCGGGCCATCGCGCCCGTGTAGAAGGAGGCGAGCTGGTTCTGGTCCCGGTCGGTCGAGACGAAGAAGGAGGCGGTGAAGAGGTCTGGATGAAGAACGAAGCCCGACACGTCCACCCCCTCTCGCCCGAGGCTCTCGCGATATTCGGCGGCATCCTTTCCCGCCGCGGCCAGCAGCAGCGGCGTCTCGCCGAGAAGCGCCAGCCCATAGGCGATGTTGGCGGCGCAGCCCCCCGGGACCCGCCGCATTTGATCCACGAGGAAGGAGACGGAGAGGCGTGACAGGCGATCCGGGATCAGGTGCTCGACGAAACGCCCGGGAAAGGTCATCAGGTAGTCGAAGGCCACGGATCCGGTGACCAACACACGTCCGGAAGCGGAAAACGGGAAACGGGAAACGGGAAACAACGGGGCTGTCATTCCTGCCTCTTCCCTCTACCGTCTACCGTCTTCCGTTTCCCGGCCGCGACCCGTTCACAGGTATTTCCCGAGGATGGGTGCGAGCCGCTGCCTCGTCTCCTCCGGGATCGCGTCGCGGTCCGTCAGGATGGCGTCCCGCATCGACGCCCGGCAGCCGCAGCGTCGGTCCGGGTCGATCCGCGTCACCGCGTCGGCCAGGGTTCGCCGCGCCGCCCCCGCGTTTTCCGAAAGGATCCTCAGGACGGACTCGACCGACACGGACTCGGTCTTCTCGCGCCAACAGTCGTAGTCGGTCACGAGCGCGAGCGCCGCATAGCACATCTCGGCCTCGCGCGCGAGTCTCGCCTCCGTCAGATTCGTCATCCCGATGACGTCGGCATTCCACGAGCGGTAGAGCCGCGACTCGGAGCGGGTCGAGAACTGAGGCCCCTCGATGCAAACGTACGTCCCTCCGCGGTGGACGGTCAGCCCGGACCCTCGCGCGCTCGCCGCGAGAACGTCGCAGAGAGCCGGACAGACGGGATCCGCAAACGCCACATGGGCCACGACGCCCCCTTCGAAGAAGCTGTCGCGGCGGTGCCGCGTGCGATCGATGAACTGGTCCGGAATCACGGCGTGCCGCGGAGCGTAGTCTTCCTTCAGACTCCCGACCGCCGAGGCGGAGAGAAGCGCGTCGCATTCCAGCTTCTTGAAGCCAAAGATGTTGGCGCGGTAGTTGATTTCTGTCGGCGAGTAGCGGTGCCCGCGGGCATGACGGGGGAAGAAAGCCACCGGCACGTCGGCCATGAGACCCGTGAAATAGAAGTCCGAGGGAGGGCCGAAGGGCGTCTCCACCTTCTCCTCCTTCAGATTCTGGATCCCGGACAGGTCGTAGACGCCGCTGCCTCCAATCAGGCCGACGCGGGCCGCTCTCCCGCTCATCCGCCGCCTTGCTGCACCGAGCGGCCATGCTCCTCGATCGCCGACAGGACGAGCTCCGCAAGCAGGAGCGCGTCGCGGCCGACCTCACCGGAGACCAGCGGCTCCGCTCTCTCCCGCACGGCGCGGGCAAAGTCGGCAAGCTCCCGCGCGAGCGGCTCCTCGCACCGCACGTTGACCGGCACCGGAACAATCGCCGGGCCGGTCTTCTCCGCTGAGAAGCGCAGTGCCCGGACCGACTGCGCCTGCATGTCGATCGAGACGTAGGAGGAGGAATCGAAGATCCTGCACCTGCGAACCTTCACCTCCGAGATGCGCGAGGCCGTGAGGTTGGCCACGCACCCTCCCTCGAACCTGATTCGGGCATTTGCGATGTCGATCCGTGGGGTCAAGACCGCCATCCCCGCCGCGCGGACTTCGGCCACCGGCCGCGCGACGAGGCAACGCACGATCTGCAGATCGTGAATCATAAGATCCCGGACCACGTCCACATCGAGGCTGCGCTGCGTGAAGACACTTAAGCGGTGGACCTCGATGAACCGCGGCGCGCCCACCAGCGACAGTGCGGCCTCGACTGCCGGGTTGTAGCGCTCCACGTGCCCGACCTGCAGGATCCGCCCGCCTTCCCGCGCCCGCGCGAGCAGAGCGTCCGCATCGGACAGTGTCACGGTCATCGGCTTCTCGACCAAAACGTCTCGACCGCGGGCGAGGAAATAGCCCGCCAGCTCGGCGTGGCTCTCGGTCGGTGTGGCGATGATGACCCCGGCCGCTTCCTCCGCGACGGCCTCGAGACCCGGTAAGACGCGCAGGCCGAACTCCCGGCCCACCTCTTCGGCCCGCCCCTCGTGGTGGTCGTACACGCCCGCCAGACGCACGCCCGGAAGCGTGGCGGCGACCCGAGCGTGCTGCCGCCCCAGGTGCCCGACGCCTACGACCGCCAGGCAGACCTCCCGCAGCGGCTCCTTCAACGGTGGAACCCGCGTGCGCTGCCGCGGACAAAATTGACCAGATGCTCCACGTCCGGCCGCCCAGGCAGTTCCGCGGCGATCCGCTCAAGCGCCTGGCTCGTGTTAAGTTTCGACTTCACCAGGAGGCGGTACGCCTCCTCCAGAGCCTCGATCCTGTCGCGGGAGAAGCCCGCGCGTCTCATGCCGATCGTGTTTAAGCCGTAGGTCTTCGCCTCCGCGCCGTCTGTCTTGCAGAAGGGCAGCACGTCCTGGCGCAGCTGCGAATAGGCTCCGACGAAGGCGTATTGGCCGACCCGGATGAACTGGTGCGCGCCGACAAAGGCGCCCAGGATGGCGCCATCCTCCACGTCCACGTGGCCGGCCAGAGCCGCGTAGTTGGCCAGGACCGCCTTCGATCCGATCCGACAGTCGTGCGCGACGTGGGTGTAGGCCATGAAGAGGTTGCCGTCTCCGATGACGGTCTCGCCGCGCCCGGTGGCGGTTCCGCGGTGCACGGTCGAGAACTCCCGGAATACGTTGCCGGAGCCGACCACGAGACGCGTCTTCTCGCCGCGGTACCTCAGGTCCTGTGGCTCAAACCCGATCACGGCATGGGGAAAGACCCGGTTCCTCTCCCCCAGAATCGCCGGGCCCTCCAGCTGAGCGTGCGCGCCCACGGTCGTGCCCACTCCCAGCTCGACCTCGTCCCCGACGACGGCATAGGGTCCGATGGCGACGCCCTCCGCCAGACCCGCACCGGCGGAGACGACCGCGGTGGGATCGACCTGCACGCTCACGGGCGGTCCACCACGGCCGAAAGCAGCTCGGCCTCGGCGCAGAGAGCGCCGTCAACTGTCGCGACGGCTCGGCACTTGCACACTTGTGATCTCAGGCTCACGATCTCGGCCTCGACGCGGAGCTGGTCTCCGGGCACGACGGGACGGCGGAACCTGGCGCGGTCGATCCCCCGCATGTAGAGGAGCTTCTTCTGCGGCTCCGCGAACGCTCTGAGCAGACCGATCGCTGCCACCTGTGCCATGGTCTCGATGATCAGGACCCCCGGCATGACCGGGTTTCCGGGAAAGTGGCCCTGAAAGAACTCCTCGTTGAAGGTCACGTTCTTGATCCCGACCACGCGCTTTCCCATCTCGATCTCGAGGATCCGGTCCACGAGAAGAAACGGATACCGGTGCGGGAGAATCTTCAGGATTTCGGCGATTCCGATTTCCACGGCCTCTCTCCTTTCGGGGCGGACCCGGCGCGTCTCTCGAGCTCTTCCAGCCGATGCACGAGCTCGGGAAGCCGCGCGAACAGGGCCGCGCTTCTCAGGAAGTCCCGGTGGGGAGCGGCCGGCATTCCCGAAACGACCGCTCCGGGCGCAACCTCGGCGCGCCGCGCGATGCCGGCCTGCCCGGTGAGGGTGGCCCCCTCGCCCACCGTCGCGTGGTCCGAGACGCCGACCTGCCCGGCCAGTATGGCTCGGGCGCCAATGCGCGAAGATCCCCCGATCCCGGCCTGACCACAGAGAACCGCGTGCTGCCCCACCACGACGTTGTGCCCGATCTGCACCAGGTTGTCGATCTTGGCGCCACGCCCGATGACGGTCTCGCCCAGCGTCGCGCGGTCGATGGCTGCGTTGGCGCCGATCTCCACATCCTCTTCCACGCGGACGATCCCGACCTGCGGGATCTTGCGGTGCTGCTCTCCATCCCAGACGTAGCCGAAGCCGTCGGATCCCACGACCGCCCCGGCATGCAGGACTGACCGCGCGCCCACGCGGCACCGGTCGAGCACCACCGCGTTGGGGTAAAGGATGCAATCTTCCCCGATTTCGGCCTCCTCTCCCACGAACGTCCCCGCGCAGAGGATCACTCGGTCACCGATGCGCGCCCGTGCGCCGACAGTGGCGCCGGAGGCGATGCAGAGACCTCTTCCCAGAAGCGCCGAAGGATGCACATTCGCCCTCGAGCAGACCCCGGGCCTCGGCCGCACGAGCGGACGAGCGACCGCGAGCCACTGCGCCAGGGCCAGCGCCGGGGAAGCGACGACGACGGCCGGTTTGCCCGAAGCATCCGCCTCGCGAGCTACGAGCAAGGCCCCGGCACGGCTCGAGAGCACGTGCCGGGCATGGTGCTCATCGGCCACCCATGAAAGGTCCTGCGCCGCCGCGCGCTCCAGCGTCTCGACACCCGAGAGACGCAGACCCGGGTCGCCGACGACGTGTCCGCCGACGGCTCTGGCCACATCGGCGAGCACGAAGGAGACAGGCCCCGAAGAAGCAGCGAGGGCCCTCCGGGGCGGACGCTTTCTCCTCCGCGCGCTCTGTCGGGTCTTCGGTTTCACCCGGAAGGGATCCTAAGGCTCCGGCGCCGCTTTCGGCAAAGCCTTCTCGCCCACTGTTTCCCGTCTGCCGTCGCCGGCGTTACTGTTTCTTCGGCTCCGGGGTCGGCTTTGGGCCCACAGCCGCCTTGGCGGCCGGGGCCTTTGCCGCCCCCTCTGCGGTTGGTTTGGGCTGCGGCAGGGCAATCGTCGTGTTGATGCGTTTCAAAACCTCTTCGGTGACGTCCGTGGCCTCGTCGGCATAGATGATGCCCGCGCGCGAATCGAGCACAACGGCGAAGTGCTTCTCCCGCAAGAAGTCCTTCACGATCGGGCCGATGCGGCTCTCCAGCGCCGCCATCTCCTTGCGCTGCGCCTCCTCGAGGTCGCGCTGCGCGTCCTCCTGCATCCGTTTCCAGGCTTTCTGTTTGTCGTCCGCCTGCTTCTCGAGGGCCTCGCGTTTATCCGCCGGCATGGATTGCCCCTGATCCTGGAGCTTCTGGACCAGCTCCCGCGTCTCTCTCTCGACCTTGTCCAGCTCCTCCTTCTTTTGATCCTGCAGTCTCTTCAATCGTGAGACGGCCTCTTTTCCGGGGGCCGATTCGAGCGCCAGGCGCTGGGAGTTGATGATGCCGATCAGGACCGTGGATCCCGACGACGCCGCAGCGCCCGGAGCAGGTGAGCTTGCCGGCACCGAGGTCTGGGCCGCCGCGGCGACCGCCGCACCCGCCGCCAGGATCGAAAGCACCATGCTCCTCATGAGGACTCCTTCTTTGAGACCGGGGAATACTAGCAGAAGCCGGGTCTGGACAACAGAATCCCGATTAACGCCATTCCGGCCATCCAGCTTTCAGCTATCAGCTCTCAGCTCTCAGAAGGTGTTCGGTTGTCCTAGGCTGACAACTGAGAGCTGACGGATGACAGCTGACAGCTGACAGCTGGCAGCTTCGTCAGAACGTCCTGCCAATCGAAAAGTCGAAACCCGAGGGACGATCCTTTAGGTTCGCGATCGGCCGGCCAAACTGATCGATCGGTGCCTTCGGGTCCAGAACGAAGGAGTAGATAAACCGCAGCGGCGCCTGAAAGATCGGCAGGAAGATGCGCAACTCCGCTCCCACAGAGGAGCGAATTCGTGTCAGGTCGAACTTCTGGGTCTCAAAGTACGTGTTGCCGACATCGGTGAACACCAGAAGCTTGGCCGGTCCGACCGCCAGGAAGACGTACTCCAGGTTCACAACGAAGAATTTGTTGCCGCCCAGAATCCTGCCCACGGAGTCGGTAAACACCTCCTCGTTGTCCTTGAGCGGGATGACCGCTCCGGCCCGGAAGCCGCGCAGGGTTTGCTCGCCCCCGAGCTGAAAACGCTCAAAGATCGGAACCGTGTTGCCGGAGTAGGGTAGGATGTATCCCGCCTGCAGGCTGAAGCCGACGTACCCATGACGCGGGAACGGAACCGACAGGTAGCCGGAAGCCCCGACGATCGGCTTGACAAAGTCGAAGCTACCACCCAACACGCCGCCGGCCACCTGAGAAGAGGCGTAGACCCGGGACCCCTGGTTTGGATCGAAGGGATCGTTGAGGCTGTCGTAACGATAGGAAGGGGTGACGGAAGAGGTCAATCCGTGCGCAACAGAGAACGTCTGCGGTGGCACGGGTTGGCCCGGCGGAGCCGCCGGGGCAATGACCGGGAAGGTCGCGTTCACATCTTCGTACTGATAGGACGTGGACCAGGCGTCGAAGAGCCCGATGCCCCTGCCGTAGAACGTGCTGGCCCCCCGGCGGTCCTCGAAGATGTTCAGGTACGTCGTGTTGCTCCGGAATATTGAGGCGCCGACCGTCTGGTTTCGGTCGAGGAACCAGGGAACCGTGTAGGAGAGGTTGTAGTACTTCGACACCTTCCCGAGCTGTGCCGAGACCCCGAGGATCTCGCCGCGGCCGAGAAAGTTGCGCGTCTGAAAGGAGAACTGCCCGAAGAATCCGTCCAGTCCTGAGTAACCGGCGCCGAACTGGATCTCGTTTCGCGAGGTCTCCGTGCCCTTGACCGTGATGTCCACTTTCTTTTCCGCCTGGCGGACGGAGAAGTCCGGCTCTTCGGCGATCTTGAAGTAGCCGAGCTGCTGAAGTTTCTGGAGGCTCTTCTTGACCGCCTCCATGTTCATCACGTCTCCTTCGTCCAGAGTGAACTCACGCCGGATCACCTTGTCCCGCGTCGTCGCGTTTCCCTTCACCTCGAGGCGCCCGAGGTAAAATTTCTCCCCTTCGAAGATGTGGACGTCCACGTCGACCCGATTTTGGCCGACCTCCCGGTAGACCGGGTCGGCAAACCAGTAGATGTACCCCCGCGACTTGTAGCGCGTCTCGATGCGGGCTAGCGCCTCGACCAGATAGTCACGATTCAAGACCTTACCGGGCCTGAGCTCGAAAAACTCCTTCTTCAAAGACTCGCGTGGAAACACCATCGGCTCATCGGGGTTTTCGACCGGCTGGCCGCTCTGCTCAACCTTCACGATGCGGATCTCGCTCGTAAAAAACCGATCCCCTTCCACCAGCGGGATCGTGACGCGCACGCGTTTTTTCTGTTTCTTCGGCGCCGCCCGCGGGTTCTTGACGTAAATGGCCAGGATCGCGTCCTTCACGACGATGTTCTTGTACCCCTTGGACTGGTAAAGCTTCTTGAGGTTCTCCACATCCGCATCGTAGTTTGCCTGGCTGTAGGTCGTGCTTGCCTCCGAGAGGAGCCGGAACCAGGTGTTCACCTTCGTCTGCTTCATGGCCTGGCGCAGTTGCCATTCGGCAAAAACGTGGTTGCCCTGGAAGTGGATGGCGGCAATCTTGATCTTGTCGCCTTCGTCGATGGCAAAGATGACCTTTTTGTCGGTCTTCGAGATGTCCTCGATCCGGTAATCCACCGTAGCACTGCGGTACCCGTTCTCGGCGTAGTAGTCGGCGATGACCGCGCGCACGTGGGCGACGTCGCGCAGCGAGAGCGGCGCCCCGGCGTGGATCGCCACATTCGCCTCCTTCAGGCGGTCCCTGATCTGCGACGTCGAGAACTTCTTGTTTCCCGTGAATTCGACCGCCTTGATCGTGGGCCGCTCCTCGATGGTCACGACGAGCGTGACACCAGCCGCGGAATGCTCCGCTTCGATCGCCACGTTCTCCAACAACCCCACGTTCCAGAGTGTCTGAAAGTTTTCACGAATCTTGGCCGCGTCGTACGGGTCCCCAACCTTGATCCCCAGGTAGTGGGCAATCGTGTCCGGGGAGACCGTCTGGTAGCCCAGAACCCGGATTCCGACAACACGCTCGCCGGGAACCGGAGTCGCGGCCGTTTGGGCGGGAGCAGTGGCGGTCGGCGTGGGTGGCGGCACCGGCACCTGTGCCGAGGCGGGCGAGCTCAAGAGGGCCGCCGCGGCCGAAAATGCGGCCGCCGTTACGAACCTCAAGCCGCCGACCCGAATTCTCTGCGAAGGCCTGGCCGGCAGCCGGCCAGGATCTCCGGTCCGTGACAGCTCATCTCGCTCCGTCTCCGAACGCGCCGAGGGCTTATCTTCTTCCCCAAAAAACAGACCGGGGCCCCGGGACGAAACGAGCCTAGCGGCTGGGGCCGACGGGCTCGGTCTCGCGTGCCGCGAGGAGCAGCCCCTCTGGCCCGGCGCGAACTTCGATCGCCTCGACCTTCTCGTCGCGCGCGGCGATCAGCAGCTCCGACACCGCGTCCTCCACATGCTTTTGGATGGCCCGGCGCAACGGCCGGGCGCCCATGTTGGGATCGTCTCCGCTCTGGGACAACAGCCACTCGATGGCGGCCTCGTCCACGTCCAGGAAGGCACCCCGGGGCGCCAGGGTCGCGTTGACGTCGTCGATGAGCAGGCGGCAGATCTTCGCAAGCTCCGAACGGCCCAGCGGATGGAACACGATGATTTCGTCGATGCGGTTGATGAACTCAGGGGAGAAGTCCTTCTTCAGCTCCTTCAAGACCAGCTCCTCGAGCTCTCGGGCGTCCAGGATCTCCTTGGACCCTCCGAACCCCACCCGCGTGCGGTTGACCAGGTGCTTCGTGCCGATGTTGGACGTCATGATAATCAGGGTGTTCTTGAAGTTCACGACGTTGCCGTACGCGTCCGTCAGGATACCGTCTTCCAGGATCTGGAGCAGGAGATTCGAAATGTCCGGATGCGCCTTCTCGATCTCGTCGAAAAGAATGACGCTGTAAGGGTTGCGCCGGATCCGCTCGGTCAGCTGCCCCCCGTCCTCGTGCCCCACGTAACCCGGAGGCGATCCAATCAACTTCGAGACCGCGTGCTTCTCCATGTACTCCGACATGTCGAAGCGCACGAGCGCCTTTGGGTTTTCGAACAAAAACTCGGCCAACCGCCGCGCAACCTCGGTCTTTCCGACCCCCGAAGGGCCGAGGAAGATGAAAGAGCCCATCGGGCGGTTCGGATTATTGACCCCCAGACGCGAGCGGCGGATTGCCTTGGACACGCTCGCGATCGCCGCCTCCTGACCCACGATGCGGCGCCGCAAGGCGTCCTCCATGTGCAGGAGTTTTTCCGCCTCTTCCATCTCGAGCGAGGCAACCGGGATCCCCGTCCAGGAGGAGATGATCTCCTCGATGTCACGCCGCGTGACCTCCTGAGTGGTCTCGCTCTTCTCGGCGGTTTGTGCCTTCGTCCTCTCGATCTCCTCCTTCAACTCGATCTCCCGCTCGCGCAAGAAGACCGCCTTCTCGAAATCTTTGTCCGAGATCGCCTTCTTCATTTCCTTGACGATCTGCCGGGTCTCGACCTCGAGCTTGCGCAGGTTCTGGGTGTCGGCCACGCGCTTCAACTTCACCTTTGCCCCCGCCTCATCCAGGAGATCGATGGCCTTGTCGGGAAAGAAGCGGTCCGTGATGTATCGGTTCGACTGATAGACCGCGGTGCGAATCGCCTCGGGCAGGTACCGCACCTTGTGGACCTGCTCGTAGCGGTCCTTGACCCCCTCCAGGATCTCGAAGGTCTCGTTTTCCGAGGGCGCGGCGACCTGGACTGCCTGGAAGCGGCGCAGCAGGCTCCGGTCCTTCTCGATGTACTTGCGGTACTCCTTGAGCGTCGTGGCCCCGATGCAGGAGACCTCTCCACGAGAGAGGGCGGGCTTCAAGATGTTCGCGGCGTCCAGCGACCCCTCGGCGGAGCCCGCGCCGATCAAGGAATGGATCTCGTCGATGAAAATAATCAGGTCCGCATTCTCGCGCAGCTCCCGGATGATCCCCTTGAGCCTTTCCTCGAACTGGCCGCGGTACTTGGTGCCGGCCACGATCAGCGAGAGGTCGAGGGCCAGGATCTTTTTCTGGGCGAGGAACATCGGAACCGCCCCCTCGACGATGCGGGTCGCGAGACCCTCGACGATCGCCGTCTTGCCGACACCGGGCTCGCCCAAAAGGATCGGGTTGTTCTTTGTCCGGCGCGAAAGGATCTGGATGATCCGCTCGACCTCTTTGTCGCGTCCAATCAGCGGATCGAAGATGCCGCCGCTCGCCAGCTGCGTCAGGTCGCGGCTGTACTCTGCCAGGAACGGGAGCTCCTTTTTCTGCTTGGAGACTTCCCGTTCCTTGATCAGCGAGATCGTCTCCTCTCGCACGCCATAGAGATTGAAGCCTCGCGCCGTCAGCAGCCGGCCCGCCACACAGCCGTCCACGCGGAGGAGGCCGACCAGGAGGTGTTCGGTCCCCACGTACGGATGCATCATCGACTCCGCCTCGTGTGAGGCGTAGGCCAGAATCTTCTTCGATTCCTCCGAGAGCGGCAGCTCGGCGGTCGAGGAGATCCGCTCGACGAAGATTCTGTCTCCCTCGATCTCCCGGCGCACTTCCTCCGGTTTGACGTTGAACCGGGAGAAGATCTCCTTGATGATCTCCTCTCCCTCGCGCAGAATGCCGAGCAGGAGATGCTCGGACTCGATCACCTTGGATCCGAGCTTGGAGGCTTCATAACGGGCAAAGAAGAGCGCCCGGCGCGCCTTCTCGTTGTATTTCTCAAACATGCGAGGCACTCGGGAGAGGCAGACGCATCGGCGCGCCGCTCATTCCCGCCGCGAGAAGCTGGCTGCGGCCGTGAGGCCTTCCCGTGCCATCCGATAAAGCTTATCACAGCGACTCGCAAGCTCCGGGTTGTGGGTGACCAGGACAGTCGTCATTCCGCGCTCACGATGCAGTTCTTCGAGGAGACCAAAGACGACGCCCGCCGCCTCGGCGTCCAAGTTGCCGGTCGGCTCATCGGCGAGGAGCAGACTGGGGCCACGCGCCAGCGCCCGCGCGATCGCGACACGCTGCTGTTCGCCTCCCGAGAGCGACCAGGGACGGTGATGTCTCCTGTCGGCCATGCCCACGCGCGCGAGCAGCTCCGCGGCGCGGCGTCGGGCTGCGCGTGCCGGCTCGCCGGCAATCCGGTGAGGAAAGGCGACATTCTCTTCGGCCGTGAACTCCGGCAGCAGGTGGTGAAACTGGAAGACGAACCCGATGCGGTCGTTGCGGAACCGCGCTCGCTCGCGGGGAGACAGTTCCTCCAGGGCCTGGCCGAAAAGCTCCACGCGCCCCGCATCCGGACGGTCAATGCCCCCAAGCAGGTGGAGGAGTGTCGACTTTCCGACTCCGGAAGGTCCCATCACGGCCGCGAAGACCTTCTCGGGCAGCTCAAACGAGAGCCGCGTGAACACGGTGACCGGCGCACCCTCGCCGGCATAGGTCTTGGAGAGGTTCTCTGCCTTTATGGCGAGCATGGCCAGGGAGCTCTCAGCTCTCAGCTTTCAGCTCTCAGCGACCGAGGCTCGGTGCCTGGCTGACAGCTGAGAGCTGACCGCTGAAAGCTTCCTCATCGCGAAAGCCTCAAGGCTTCGCCGGGCGCGAGCCTGGCCCCGGCGCGGGCCGGGAGCACGGCGGCGGCTAGCGCCGTGGCTTGAGCGAAGACCACCACCAGGATGACTTCAAGCGGATGAACGGCAAAGGGAACGTGAGTCAACAGATACACGTCGGCCGGAAGCGGCACGAGGCGGAATCGGTCGAGCAGCTCCGAGGCGGGAACTCCCACCGCGATGCCGCAGGTGGTTCCCAGAGCTCCGATGATTGCGCCGAGCATGAGATAGATCCGTGCCAGAGAACCGGGTGTCGCGCCGAGAGAGGCGAGCACGCCGAGGTCCCGCTTCTTCTCGACCACGAGCAGGGCGATGTTCGACACGATGTTGAAAGCCGCCACCAGGATCACCAGGGCAACCGTCGCGAAGATCACCGCCTTCTCCAGATGCAGCGCGAAAGAAAGCGGGGCGTTCAGGTCTCGCCACGTCTCGACCCGATCAGACGGGGGAAGCTGCCGCGCGACAAGCGCCGCCGCCGCACCGGCCGACTCCGGGTCCTTCAAATGCGCTTCGAACGCGCGCGCCCCTGAGACCATCCCCGACAGGAGCCGCGCGGTCTCCTCCGGGATCTCGACTTCCGGCGTCTTCTCCAAGGCACTCGGCCGGAAAGTCTCTACCACGCGAAGCACGACGGAGACGGGGATCGGCCCTATGGGCGAGAGGCGCGTCCGGGAAGAGACCAGGCGAACGAGGCTTCCCGTCTCCGAGCCCGTTCGCGCCGCGACGTGCAGCGTGATGCGGGTGGGCGGCGGGCCCGCGGCTCCACCAGAGGCGGGCGAAAGGCCCCTTGTCGCGTTGCGGTAGCGCACCGGCACCACCGTGTGTCCCTCGGCGTCGCAGAGCCATCCGCGCCCCTCGATCGCTGGCGCAACCTTCAGGACTCCCGGCAGGGAGGAGAGGACGCGCGCGACGCGACCCGCGTCGGCCAGCCGGTCCCCACGCGCCGGCGAGACGACCAGATGCGGGCTGCGCTGCGCCATCTGGGCTCGGATGCGGTCCTGGAAACCGGAGAGCAGCGCGAGCGAGATCACCAGCGCCGTTACGCCGACTGCGAGACCCAGCACGGAGATCGTCGAGATCAAGGCCACATGCGAACGAAAGGTGAGAAGGTAGCGCACGAAGACAACAAGCAGGCACAGCATGGCGAGGATCAGGGCCAGGTAAGTCCCCGACGGAAAGAGATAGCGCACGGCGATGACAGCCAGCAACAGCGCCAAGATCAAAATGAAGGTCCTGGCGATCAAGGCCAGCGCGCCGGACATGGCGAAGTAGCGCCGGGCGACGAAGGATTCGAAGCTCATGGGGACGTAAAGCGCAAAACGTGAAACGCAAAGCGAAGCCACCAAAGCCACGTTCCGTTCTTCACGTTTTACGTTTGACGCTTTTCGTTTCACGCCTCAGCGGGGCCGCAGCAGCGGGAACAGGATCACGTCGCGGATCGAGTGACGGTCGGTCAACAGCATCGCGAGCCGGTCAACGCCCACGCCCTCTCCCGCCGTCGGCGGCATGCCATAGCGCAGCGCATCGATGTAATCGCTGTCGAAGAGAGCGGCCTCCTCGTCACCTTTCTCCCTTTCCCTGGCCTGTTGCAGAAACCGCGCTTCCTGCTCGGCGGGATCGTTCAACTCGGAAAAGCCGTTGGCGATCTCGATGCCGCCCGCGTAAAGCTCGAAGCGGTCTACCCATTCCGGGTCGGAGGGGTTCTGTTTGGAAAGCGGAGAGATCTCTGTCGGAAACTCGTAGAGGAAGGTCGGCTGAATGAACTGCGACTCGGCGACCGCCTTGAAGACCTCGGCCAGGAGCTTGCCCTTCAACCCGGCGAACCGCTCGGGCCTTTCCACGCCGAAACGGCGAGCCGCTAACAGGAGGGACTCCGCTGAGCCGAGCTCCTCCGGGCGGACGGGCCCCCTGGGGTCCTCCCGCGTGGCCTCGAGCACCGCATCCCGCATCGTGACCCTGCGGAAGGGAGGCGTCCAGTCGATCCGCTCCTTTCCCCAGGGCATGACCGTTCCCCCCGCCAGTTCCCCCGCGAGGGCCGAGAGCATCTCCTCGGTCAAACGCATCAGATCGCTCGCCCGAGCATAGGCCTGGTAAAACTCGAGCATCGTGAACTCCGGGGTGTGAATGGCATCCACCCCTTCGTTGCGAAAATTGCGGTTGATCTCGTAGACCCTTTCGATGCCGCCCACCAGGAGGCGCTTCAAATAGAGCTCCGGTGCGATGCGCAGAAAGAGATCGAGATCGAACGCGTTGTGATGCGTCACAAAGGGCCGCGCGAGTGCCCCTCCGGGAAGCGGCTGCATCATCGGAGTCTCGACCTCCAGGTAACCCCTCTCGTCCAAGAACCGGCGCAGAAACCGGACGAGGGCTGCGCGCCTTTCGAAGATCTCACGCGACTCCGGGTTGACGGCCAGGTCGAGGTATCGCTGCCGGTATCGCCGTTCGATGTCTCGCAACCCATGCCATTTCTCCGGCAGCGGCCGCAGGCACTTGGCCAGGAACGTCAGTTCCTGAGCCTTGAGGGAGAGCTGACCCGTCCTGGTCCGGAAGAGCTCGCCCGCAACGCCGATCCAGTCACCCAGATCGAGAGCCCGGTAGAGGCTCCAGGCAGCCTCACCCAGGGTCTCCTTCCGGACATAGACCTGCAGACGCGCGCGGCCATCGGACAGATCCAGGAAGCCCGCCTTTCCCTGAACCCGCTGACCCAGGATCCTTCCGGCCGTGGTCATCGCGACGGGCTCCTTCACCAGCTCTTCCGCGGTGCGGGGCTCGTAGCGGTGCACGACATCCGAGACGCTCGCCCGGAGTGGAAACGAGAAGGGATAATCCTCCTGGATCAGCTGCCGGATCTGCTGAAGGCTCTGAAACCGATTCTCGATGAGCGCGGACTCGCTCAGACCCTGCGCCGATGACACAGGCTCTTCGGGGGTCTCTTTCATCGGTACCGCAGTATACGGGCAAGGCCGGGGCGCGCCCGGCTTGCGCCGTCCCGGCCTAGCGGGTTGCTGAAAAAGGGTGTGGGATGGCGTTACGAGCGTCGTGGGGTCAGATGCAAGGAAGCGCGACGACGGCGATGCGTGGGCATCGCCGAGGAGTGCTGACGCCGCGGATGGCCCCGCGCCGCCGTAACCCGAAGGGTGGACGGCACTGTGCCGGCGCCCGCGAGAAAGGGATGACGGAGCGATTGGTCACAACCTGGAACGGGCGCCGGACGCAAAGTGCCGGACACGACGCTCGCATCCATTTTTCAGCAGCCTGCTAGGGCCCGGAGGGGCGGCCGGAGGCTTGGGCGGCGTCGAGTTTCAACCAGAGGTCGGCTGTCGAACGCAGGAGCCGGAATCGCGTCCGGCTCCACCAGCGCATCTCCTGGCTCGACCGGACAGAGTCCACGCTGTCGATCAACTCAAGCAGCGCCTTGTCGAGCCGTGGCACGCGGGCCAGAGTGGCGCGCGCGCTCCGAACGATCTCCTCGGAGGCTTCACCGCCGTGCGCCTTCAGGGTCTCGGTCTCCGTTTCCGCCTTGACGCGCAGGGCCGCCGCGCGCAAGACCACGCGCTCGACCTCCGAGGGGGGTGCCCCGCCGGCAACCTTTCGGCGCGCAGCGGCGAGCTCCCAGCTCTCCAGTTTCAGGTGCGCCAGACCGACCAGACCCGTGCGCAGTGGTCCTTCCCCATCGTCATAGAGCTCAACGGCGGCCAGAACCTGGTCGAGGCAGGGGCCCCAGAAGGTTTCGTCCTCTCCCTCCGGCTCGACCTCATCGACCAGCTCCAGCGCATCGTCGATGTCCTCCGCTTCAAGCCCCGAGATGTCAAACTTCTGAAGAACTTCACCGATTGCGTGCTTCAACTCCACGACGTGCTGCGCCCGCAGATTGCGGTCCATGGCCTGGCGGTCGTACCGGATGCGCGAGTCCCGGAACCGGCGAAACTCCTCGGGCGGCCCGACGTCTTCGCCTCCTCGGGTCAGCTCGCGTTCGAGATTGGTGATCCGGCCCGTGGCGTCGTCTAATCGGCGCTCCTCTTTTTCGTACAGGCGGTGGAAGACGGAGCGCGTCGTCAGGTTGCACCAGGCGACGGCGGTCAAGATCTCCGGATGCGCGAGCCCGTTGGCCACGCGGCGCTTCATGGTTCGGACGTTTTCCAGAAGCCGCTGGGTCAGCAGCTCCTCGAACTGACGTGCCGTCGCAACGTCCGTGGCCAGCTCGTCGAATGCCCGCACGATCGCGGGAGTCATCGCGCTGTCAAACCGCGGCCAGACCGCCGTGGACGTCAGTGACTCGAAGAACTTCTTGATCTGGGAGCGCGGTTTCGTTGCCAGGGCGTTGGGGTCCGCGCGCCCGGTGGCCGCGACGGTTGCCAGGAAGTCGACTTTGTCAATCACGTCCTCGTCCACGTCCGCCTGCGCGAAATAGAAACGCAGCAGGTAAAAAGCGATCTTCTCGTCCTGGGGTCGGACCTTCTCGAAGAAGCGACGCAGGAAGGAGGGGGAGATCTTCTTGTCCACCTCCCGAAGCTGCCGCGCGGCATCATCCAGGCGGTGGGAGATATCGCGGATCAGCGGCTCGACCGTCTCCGGGGACCCGGAATTGATCTGGGCGGCGATGCTCTTGACCTCCTCGTAGAGCGCGTTGAAGTCGAGGGCGTAGTCGGGATCCGTCGAAAAGAAGGTCTTGTAGACGCCGCGCAGGAACTGGTGGAACGTCCAGAGGGCCTTGAATCGCTCCGTCAGGCGGATGTAGTCTTCATGCAGAAGCTGGATCTTTTCGACCGACATAGCGCTTTCCGGTTTGCACCATTGTACCGTCGTTTCACCTGTCAGCCCCGGGACGAACGGGCCGTTGCGCCGGCCGAAAGGCGCGGGTCATTGTCTTCAGTAGTTTTCAAAACGTGAAGGTCGGTCGCACGTTGATCGACTCGCAGACCCTTCAGGCGGGAGTCGTCCGCCTGGCCTCCGAAGTGGACCGCGACCAGAACGGCCGGCCCGCCACGCTTGTCGGAATCCTCAAAGGGTCGATCTTCTTTCTCTGCGATCTGGCCAGGAGGCTCCGCACGCCGGTCACGCTCGATTTCCTGCAGGTGTCTTCGTATGCTTCGGGGACGGAGTCCTCCGGCAACGTGCGTCTCTTGCGTGATCTCTCGATCGATGTCGCTGGCCAGGACGTCGTGATCGTCGAGGACATCGTGGACACGGGGCAGACCCTCCAAAAGATCGTCGCCCTCCTGTCCACACGTAAGCCTCGGTCGGTCAAGATCTGCGCGCTCTTGAGAAGGAAAATCCCGAAGAACGAGGGAATTCAGCCCGACTACCTGGGTTTCGAAATCGAGAACCACTTCGTCGTTGGCTATGGCCTCGACTACGCCGAGGCTTACCGCAATTTGCCGTACATTGCGATCCTCGAGCCCGAGGGATCGTAAAGCGCCAAGCGTTAAGCGTTAAACGTGGCCCGATTCTCGTTTTACGTTTTACGTTTTACGTTTTACGTTTTACGATTAGGGGCCTATGAAGTTTGTCGCGGCGGACGGAGCGCCGAAAGCCATTGGGCCCTATTCCCAGGCGGCTGTCGAAGGCGGGTTTCTATTCGCTTCCGGACAGATCCCACTCGACCCACGGACCGGGGAGCTCGTCTCGGGCGGCATCGAGGCGGCAACCGAGCGCATCTTCGACAACCTCGAAGCCGTGCTCCGGCAGGCCAGTCTGACCCTCGCGGACGTGGTCAAGACGACCGTTTTCCTGACCCGTTCCGAAGATTTCGCCGCGATGAACGCCGTCTACGCGCGCCGCTTCGGCCAACACCGCCCCGCCCGGTCCACGGTCACGGTGGCGGCGCTGCCCAAGGGAGCCACTTTAGAGATTGACCTAATTGCCAGGGTTCCCTCCTAGCCACAGCGTGGCTCGAGATTTGTGAGTTGTGATTTGTGATTAACGCGGACAAGTCTTCTTCGCCCTGATCACAAATCACCAATCACGAATCACAAATCGCCCGTCTTACGGCCCCAGGGCCAATCCGACCGCGGCGGCAATCCACCCGGCCACCAGGATCCGGATCGACCGGCGGTGCAACCGATCAAACCGCAGCTTCCAGGGATCGCCCGGCGCCGCCGTTTCAAACGATCCGACCTTCATCCGAAAGTAGTTGAGTCTCGGGCGCAGGACCATCGCCAGATAGACGTTTGAGGCGATGGCCAGGAAGACGGCGACCCGCGAAACGATCGCATCGGTCGGCAGTCCCCCCCGGTGCTCGAGGTCGAC
>JBOGJN010000150.1:0-6219 GCA_050745445.1 Thermoanaerobaculia bacterium | reverse complement strand
GTACGGGGCCGACATCCTGCGCCTCTGGGTCGGCTCGCTCGACTATCGGGACGACACGCCGATCTCCGAGGAGATCCTAGAGCGGTGCGCCGAAGCCTACCGCAAGATCCGCAACACGGCGCGCTATCTCCTCTCGAACCTCTACGACTTCCAGCCGCCCGCGGACTCAGTGGCTCTTGGCGATCTGCTGCCGCTGGATCGCCGGGTCCTGGAAGAGGCGCGGCAACTCGCCTCGCGGATTCGCGACGCGTACGAGAAGTACGAATTCCACCTCACCTACCACTCGCTCCTCAACTTCTGCGCAACTACACTCTCCTCCTTCTACCTGGACGTCATCAAGGACCGCCTCTACGCGTCGGCCCCCGCCTCGCGGGAGCGCCGCTCCGCACAGACCGCGATGCACCGGATCGCGCGGATGCTGGCCACGCTTTCCGCCCCCGTGCTCCCCTTCACCGCGGAGGAGGTCTGGGAGGCCCTGCCCGGCCCGAAGGAAGAATCCGTGCACATGGCGCGTTTCGAGACCCTGGACGATGTCGTTGCGGATTCGGCCGCCGCGCCAGCCTGGGATCGGCTGATGAAACTGAGGGAGGAAGTCACGGTCGTGCTCGAGGAGGCGAGGAGGGAAAAGCACATCGGGTCTTCGCTCGAGGCGGCGGTGGCCATCAGTACGAGCGAGGCCCTCGAGCGCGACCGCGCGGCCACGGGGATGCAGGGCTCCGGCCTGGCGGATCTCTTGATCGTTTCGAGCACGTCGAAAAGTACCCGCGCGGCCTCGGAGGACGGCTGGCGTGTCTCGCAGGCCTACCCCGGACTCGAACTGCGCTTTCAGAGGGCGCCCGGCCGCCGGTGCGATCGCTGCTGGAAGGTCACGCCGGAGGCCGAGCCGACGGGTCTCTGCGCGAGATGCCGGCAGGTGCTCTCGAGCCTGCCTCCGATCGAGGGAGGAGCTACGGTATGAGCGAGCGTCTGCGCGTCACGATCCGGGAGAGCACGCTCTACCGGGCCGCATACTTCCTGGTCACGCTTTTTGTTCTCGTGCTCGATCAGTGGACCAAGGGCCTGATCGCCCGCGCCTTCGACGTTCACCAGTCGCGTGCGGTCATCGGGGGTTTCTTCGACCTGACTTATGTGCGCAACACCGGAGCGGCTTTCGGTCTTTTTGCCTCCGTGGACTCCTCCGTGAAGGCCGTCCTCTTAAACAGCGTGGCCGTGCTCGTCTTCCTGGTCGTCTCGGCCTATGCCCTTCGCTCTTCCCACAGGAGCGTGCGGCTGCAGGTCGGCTTTTCCCTCATTCTGGGCGGCGCCGTGGGAAACCTGCTCGACCGCGTGCGTTTCGGCTACGTGGTGGACTTTCTCGACTTCGCCATCTCGGGACACCACTGGCCCGCCTTCAACATCGCCGATTCCGCAATCTGCGTAGGTGTGGGGCTTCTCTTTCTGGACATGCTCCGCAGCGAGGAGGACGCGAAGGCTGCCTCGCCGCGAGCCTAGCTGTGTTATCTCAACGCATTGTTTTTACGTCTCTCCGGGTCAGGGCGGACGGGTGACGCCAGACGAAGGCCTTCGGTCCGCGCAGGGCGGGCGTGTGATGTCCCGTGGCCTAGGCCTGTTGGAAGTTTCGCCTGCCCGAGCACGGACGGGAGGTGGCCGGCGGCAGGACCCGTCCGCCCAACTCGTCGCAGCCGGAACAAGAAACGGCCTGCCGAGAATCGAAACGTAGTCCATGTTTCCCCGGCTCGTCCACATCGGCTCCCTTTATCTGCCCACCTATGGCGTCGTCGTCGTGATCGCCTATTTGGCCGGGGTCTGGCTCCTGCGCCGTAAGGCGCTGGCCGCGGGGCTGCCGGATCAAAGGATTCTGGATCTTTCTCTCTATGTGCTGGCCGCCGCGATTGTCGGGGCCAAGGCTCTGCTCGTGGCCGTCGAGTGGCGCCGCTACATGAGCCATCCGGCGGATCTGGTGGAGGTCCTCCGGTCGGGTGGCGTCTTCTACGGCGGATTGATCTGCGCCTCGGCGGTCGGCATCGGATACCTGCGCAAGCATCGGCTTCCCGCCTGGCAGGTCGCGGACATGGGCGCCCCTTCGATCGCTCTCGGAGAGGCGATCGGCCGCTGGGGCTGTTTTGCCGCCGGCTGCTGCTACGGCAAGGAGTCGCACGGGCCGTGGGCGGTGACCTTTACGGACCCGTTCGCTCAGGAAAACGTCGGAACGCCGCTCGGCGTGCCGCTCCACCCCACACAGATCTACCTCTCGCTCAACGCCTTCTTGATCTTCCTCGTACTCCAGTGGGCATACCGCCGCAAGACCTTCGACGGCGAGGTCTTCTGGCTCTACCTGCTGCTCTATTCGATCACCCGCGGCATTCTGGAGGTCTGGCGCGGGGATCTCGTGCGCGGCTTTGTCGTGCCGGAACTTCTGTCGACCTCCCAGTTCATCGGTCTCCTCGTCGCCCTGGCATCGGCCGGCATGCTCTTCACCCTCTCCCGCCGCGCTCGCGCGGAAGCGTAGGAGGGTAGCTTTCAGCTATCAGTCGTCAGCTGTCAGCCGGGTTAAACCGTGCCTGGCTGAGAGCTGAAAGCTGAAAGCTGACAGCCCGGACTCATGATCCGCCGCTTCACTGTCGGGGGGCCCTCCGCGGGAAGACGGCTCGACGTCTTCCTCGCGGGCGCCTGCTCGGACCTCTCCCGGTCGCGGATCCAGAAGCTGATCGCCGAGGGAGCCGTCCGCGTGGCAGGCTCGCCGGCCAGGCGGGCTCACGTTGTCCGCGCCGGAGAACAAATCGAGATGGAGGTGCCCGAGCCGCGGCCCGCCACGATCGAAGCAGAGGAGATCCCGCTCGTGGTGCTGTACGAGGACGAGCATCTGATCGCCATCGATAAGCCGGCAGGACTCGTCATGCATCCTTCTCCGGGCCATGCCTCGGGCACGCTGGTCAACGCGCTGTTGCACCTCGTGCGCGGTCTCTCGGGCGTGGGGGGCGAGCTTCGCCCCGGCATCGTGCACCGCCTCGACAGGGACACATCGGGGGTGTTGCTCGTGGCCAAGACCGATCTCGCCCACGCCTCACTCTCGCGTCAAATGAAGAAACGGGCAATGCGAAAGGAATACCTGGCGCTCGTGGCCGGGATCCCGAGTGTCCGAAAGGGCGAGATCTCCTTCGCCATCGGCCGAAACCCGCGCGACCGAAAACAAATGAAGGCCTTTCGCGAAACCGGAGGGCTTCCAGCCGGAGCGCGCGAGGCCCGCACGCTGTACGAGATCGAAAAAGAGTGGTTCCCTCTGGGACTGACTCTTCTGCGATGCCGACTGGTGACCGGCCGCACGCACCAGATTCGGGTCCACCTGGCGGCCTCCGGAATGCCGGTCGTCGGCGATCCCGTCTACGGCCGGCCGCGTTACGAGCGCGTGCGCGACGCGGTTCTCAAGAAAACGCTCACGGACTTTCCGCGTCAGGCGCTCCATGCCGAGCGCGTCGTCTTCCGGCACCCGGCCACGCACGAGCCGCTCGAGATCGTGGCGCCCCTGCCGGCTGACCTCGCCGGGCTTCTTCACGCGATCGATTCGACCCGAAGGTCGTAGGGAGCGCGCCCTGCGCGCCGGCCCTCAGTGCGTGTCGATCTGGGCCTTCTGGAGACGACCCGAAAAGTCCACGTAGATCGACTTCCACTCGGTGAAGACATCCAGGCCGGCGATCCCCGCCTCCCGATGCCCGTTGCCCGTGTCCTTCACGCCGCCGAAGGGCAGGTGGACCTCGGCGCCGATCGTGGAGGAGTTCACGTAGAAGATCCCGGTCTCAAACTCCCGCATCGCGGTGAAGGCCTTGTTGACGTCCCGCGTGTAGACCGAGCCCGACAGACCGTACGGAACGGAGTTGGCGACGCGGATCCCCTCTTCGAGCGAGGTGATCGGCACGACCGTCGTGACCGGGCCGAAGATCTCCTCGCAGGCGACACGCATTCTCGTATCCGCGTCGGCAAAAACGGTTGGCGCAAAAAACCAACCCTTTCCGAGCTCTCCCTGCGTCAACTTCTCGCCGCCGCACAGGAGTTTCGCCCCTTCCTTCACCCCGATCTCCACGTAGCGCGCCACACTCTCGCGCTGTCGCTCCGAGATGCACGGCCCCATCTCGACTCCGGACTCGAGGCCGTTTCCGACCCGCAGCGCCTTGGCGCGGCCGACGAGTTTCTCCAGGAACGCGTCGTAAACCTTCCGGTGCACGAGCAGCCGCGACGCCGCCGTGCAGCGCTGCCCCGTCGTACCGAAGGCGCCCCAGATCGCCCCGTCCACCGCCAGGTCGAGGTCCGCGTCCTCCAGGACGAGGATCGCGTTCTTTCCCCCCATCTCCAGATGCAGCCGCTTGAAGGTGGGAGCGCAGGCGACACTGATCCGGCGGCCGACCTCCGTCGAACCGGTGAACGAAACGACTCGCACGTCCGGATGCGAGATCAACGGGTCGCCGACCTTACTGCCAGAGCCCATGACCACGTTGAAGACACCGGAGGGGAGCTTCGCCTCCTCGAAGACGCGCGCCAGAGCCACGACGGAGGCCGGCGTGTCGGTGGCCGGCTTGATGACGATGGAGTTGCCGGCGATCAGGGCCGCCATGGACTTCCAGGCCGGGATCGCCATCGGGAAATTCCACGGCGTGACGAGGCCGCAGACGCCGACCGGCTGCCGCACGCACATGGCGAACTTGTTGGGCAGCTCCGAGGGAGTCGTGAACCCGAAGAGGCGGCGCCCCTCTCCCGCGGCCAGGAAGGCCATGTCGATCGCCTCCTGAACGTCGCCGCGCGTCTCGTCGAGAACCTTTCCCATCTCGCGGGTCATGAGCCTGGCGAGCTTTTCCTTGTCGCGCTTCAGGATCTCGCCGGCGTCGTAAAGGATCTCGGCCCGCCGCGGCGCCGGTGTGTCTCGCCAGGCCGGAAACGCCTTCTTCGCCGCGGCGACGGCCAGCTCGACCTCCCTGCGGTGGCTCTCGGGAAAGAGCCCCACAAGCTCGTCCCAGTCGGCCGGGTTCCGGTTCTCGAACGTCCCGCCGGATTCGGCGGGGACCCACTGCCCGCCGATGTAGTTGGCTTGCGGCTCGACTGCCAGCTCCGTGGCCATACCTACCCTCCCGATTTTTTCGGCGCGGCGTCTTGCGAAGACATCGTGACGTTCCCGTCGAGCTGCGCTCCTTCGGCGATCAGGATCTTTGGCGCCTGCACGCTGCCCTCCACGGTCGCGGAAGAGGCGAGCTCCGCCCGCTCGGAGGCCAGGATCTGCCCCCGCACCCTCCCCAGGACCATCACGCCTCGCGCCTCCACGTCGCCTTCGACGTTGCCCGCCAGCCCCACCTTCACGTTGCTCCCCACGCGGATCTTTCCTTCCAGATGGCCCTCCACCAGGACGTCCCCGTCCCCGAGAAGCTCGCCGACGAATCGGGCGCCGGAACCAATGACAGTCGTCGTCGAAGCGCCCGAGGGCGGGCCCGGCGCGCCTTCTGTGGCCGGATTGGATGCCGTTTTTCCGAGAGCCGTCAAACTGCCTCCCTTGCCAAAAGGGAGTCAGTATATGCATTCCGCGCCCGGCCGGAAACGAGGCTCAAGCGTCCGATCACCGGCCCTCGCGAGACGTCGCGTATGGGAACAAACGGATTAAGGAGCTTCGCGAAAGTCCGTAACGGTTCATCATCGGCGCAGGAGCCGCCCCGGCGTCGGGCCGCCTCCCTGGTCGGCACGCTCCGGCCCGGCCGCCAAGAGAGAGAACCAGGCCGTCGCTGGTCGCTCGGTCGCAGCCTTAGCGGGGCCAAAGCTCTTGCTGGCCATGCTCCCTCACTCATCGCCTCCTGCAGGAGGCGGACCCGCCGCCGGGGCCGTCGGTGTGAGGGATTTGCTGGACTGGGAGTCGGGACGCGCGGCCGGCGCCCGGAGGGAACCCTCGAAATCGCGTGGGTGTGCGTGAGACTGAGTCGCCCCTGCCTCGCACACCCTCGCACCGATTTCGCGAGCGGCGGCCGGGAGGGTCTCGCTTGCGCTCCAGGAGGGCCGCCGCGTGGTCCCCGCAGGGCCCGGCCGAGCGCCGCGGCTGCGTGACTCCGTTTCGCGAAGTTCCTTAAATTAGCTTCTTCTTACATCCGGTACTTGCCCAGATCGTCCGGGTTCACTTCCTCGAGCCATTTCTTCAGACGCTCGGGGTCGGGCTCGGTTCCCTCGGCTCGCAGCGTCTTGCTCTTCTCG
>JBOGJN010000149.1:0-1611 GCA_050745445.1 Thermoanaerobaculia bacterium | reverse complement strand
GTATCGAGCAACTCCGCGCAGACGAACACTCTGCTCTGCGATTGGCCCGACTGCACGAGTGAGGGCCAATGGAACCCCTGCCAGGGGAACAGTGGGCAATACCACCAGGATGGCACGGTCCATCTGCCGCATCGTGGCTCTACATCTGCCGCATCGTGGCTCTGCCAGGAGCACGCCGAGCGGGTCCGGGAAATGTGGTGGGCCGCCCGGCGGTCGGCGACGGCGGAAAGGGAAAGGAAATCAAGGAAATCATGACCGAAACTCCTGAAGACTGCGTCCGGCGTGGCGCGGCGTATCTCGACGAGCATCGCCCTGGCTGGGAGAAGCGTGTCGATCTCGACACGCTTGACATGAGCAGTCCGCGCCACTGCGTGCTCGGGCAAGCCTACGCCGAGGAAGGCGCCGCACTCGGCATGACGGGATTCGACTACGTCGTCGAACGGGCACGGTCGCGCCCCCGAGTGGCTTCATTCGGCTTCGACGGATGGGGAGCCGACTTACTCGAAGCGGCCTGGTCTGCCGAGATCATCAAGCGGCGGCGCTGAAATGAGGGCAAGCATGACGGACTTGGGGCGGGCGGTTGCGTTGGCGGATGCGCGGTGTTCACGGACGGACGCAGCGGCGGATCTGGCAATCCGAGCATTTCTCTCGACTCGGTATCACTCGCCGCGCGGGAGAGTGCTTGGATGTGAGCGGATGCTCCGGGCAATGGTCGCCCGCAGTATCGGCGCGGTCTCTTTGAATGGGACATGGGTCTTTCCGGAGGACATTCGTCGGGTACGCGATCTCAACAGCCGGCGTGCCGTGAAGTAGCCGACAGAGAAAGGAACAGCCCAATGGCGGGAGAAATGAGTCAATCGGAGGTCACGCGGGAAAACTTTCCGGATCTCTACGACCTGAAAGACGTGCTTCAGGCAGAGGGCATCGTGGCGGACGTTTGGGCGTTCGACCAGTACCAGGGGCCGTTTATGTCGGTGTCCGGATGCTGCCGGATCTGGTACGCCGGAGACTACGCGCCGGGAGGTTCGTTCCTAATCGAGCGCGGCTCTCCCCCCGTCAACCGTTTCGAGAGCTATGGCGCGCTCTACGTTCAGCGGGCGACTCCGCGTGAGCTTCGGCACGGTATCTACGACACCGACCGGGCCGTGCGTCGGATCGCGCAGCTCTGCCGGAAGCCGAAGAAAGGGTCGCGTTTCCTCGCGGAGAGGGAGGCGCTCGAGGAGGCGTAAGGATGACTGACACTCACACGATCGCGCGGGATGCGGAGGTGGAGGCGCTGCGGAAAGAGATCGCCGAACTGAAGTCTCTGAATGACGATGCCTTCGAGGAGAACGACCAACTTCGCGCCGAGCTGTCCCGGCTGCGGGAGGCGGCGGAGACGGTTCTGGCGGTGAACTTTCAGCTTCGCTACCCGGAGCCATTTCAAGAGGCGTTGGACGCGCTCCGCGCCGCTCTTTCCGCGCCCGTGTAAGGCGCGAGATCAGGGCGACCGGACGAGCTTTGAGAAACGGGAGGGATGGCAAATGGATACTCCGAAGAAATGGAATGACGCTGAATACTGGCAGCACGTATCCGTAGGCTATTGCAAAGACTGCGGCGGCGGCCACGTCT
>JBOGJN010000148.1:0-2938 GCA_050745445.1 Thermoanaerobaculia bacterium | reverse complement strand
ACCATCATCTTGTCGCCGCTTCGATAAAAAAGCTCGCGCCCGCTTCGCGCCCAGGCCGGCGCGGCGCCACCGTCCGTCGAGATCAGCCACTTGCCGCCCGGCCCGGGATACGGCCGCACGCAGACTTCGTCCCGGCCGGACTCGCTGCAGGTATAAGCCACCCATCGGCCGTCGGGCGAGAACTTCGCGTGTTCTCCATGAAACGGTGGGACGAGAAAGGGCCGGAGCTTGCGATCGCCCTCGAGCGGAAGCATCCAGATCTCCGGTCCGCTCGGCACCCCCAGCCTGACGGCGATCACCTTCCCGTCGGGAGAGGAGGAGTTGGGAGACGTCCACTCTTTCTCGCGCGCGAGCTCTTCGACCGGGCCGCTGCCGTCGGCCGGCATCCAGAAGAGGGACCTTCCCCCTGGCCTGATCGATGCGAAGACCACTCGTTTCCCGTCGCTGGACCAGACCGGAGAATAGTTTTCCCCCTCCGACGTCAGGCGGCTCCACGTGCTTCGCGTCAGGTCGTACACCCATACTTGATTGCCCGTGCCGCTTTCGGCAATGCACACCGCCAGCCGGCGCCCGTCGGGCGACAAGGCCGGCCAGGAGTAGGGTTTGCGGGCTTGCGTCAGTGGCTCGACTGTTCCTTTGCGATTCACCAGGACAAGGGCACACTCTGGCAGACGCGGATATCCGGGCACGTAGAGGAGCGACCCCGATCTCGATAGCTCGCAGCATGCGAGACCGGTACCGGTCGGATCCGTCAGGACATCCTCGAGGACGGAAACGGCCGGCCCTGTCAGCTCGAGCCGTTTGACATCGAAGGGCGCGGCGAAGATCGAGTCCTTCCGCGCGAAGAGCAGATGCCCGGTGCCCGAGTACCGCGGATAGCTCGCTGCCTGGACGAGAATCCGTACCCGGCCCGTTTCGAGCGACACCACCGCGATGTTCCGCTCCTCCTCCCGACCCGATTGGGCGTAGGTGCTGAAGACGACCGCCTTACCCCCGGGCAGGATCTCGGGCCACCTATGATTCAGCTCGTTTTTCGACGGATCCGGCTTCGTCACGACGCTCGGCGCGCCGCCGTCGGCCGGCACGCGTGAAAGACCACTGTGATGTTCCGCCGCGAAGATGATCGTGCCATCGGTTCCCCAGCTCGCACCGCGAGGCGCCGGGGCATCGCAAAGGGTCAGAGGCTCGCCCCCCTTGATCGGGATCTTCTTCAACTTGCCGCCGGCAGCGAACCCCAGCCACTGGCCGTCGGGCGAGAAGAACGGACCCACCCCCTCTTCGGTCCCCGGGATCGGCATCGCTTCGAGCTGATCCATCGCCCGGGCATAGAGCTGCGTGTGCCCGCCCAACTCGGCAACGTAGACGATCCGCGTCCCGTCGGGCGAGATGGCCATGGCCGTCGGCCGTCCGCGCCCGACGGATTCAAACAACGGGGCCGAAGGCGGAAGGCTGATGTTCAGCCGCTTGGGAAACCACACATTGGAGGGACCAGGACGCGTCAGGCTCCAGACCACGATACCGGCCGTCACCAAACCCGCGAGGAAGCCGGCGACCAGACCCCGGGACGCGCCCAACCTTCGGCGGAAAGGCGCGGCTTCCGGGCCAGAAAGCCCTTCGGCCGAGACCGTTGCCTCCGAAAGATGATCGCGGACGGTCGCCATCTCGCGTGCCAGGTCCGTGGTCGAGGCGTATCGATCCGCGGGGTCCTTCGAGAGGCAGCGGTCCACGATCCACCGCAGCGGCAGCGGTGCCTTCGGGTTGATCGAGCCCACGGCCTGCGGCTCCTCGTCCACGATCGCCGCCAGCGTCTGCACGGCCGACGCGCGGGCAAACGCGCGTCTTCCCGTCACCATCTCGTAGAGGATCGCGCCGAAGGAGAACTGGTCGGAGCGGAAGTCCACTGGATTCCCGCGCGCCTGCTCCGGGGACATGTAGCCGACCGTCCCCAGGATCGTCCCTTCTTTCGTCCGCTCCTCCGGCAGTGTCGTCAAATGCGAGCCCTCGGCGTCCGAGGCCGGGCGGAAGTACTTGGCCAGACCGAAGTCCGCGATCTTGGGCGTTCCGTCCGCGGCCATCAGGATGTTGTCGGGCTTCAAGTCGCGGTGCACGATACCCTGCCCGTGCGCGGCCGCGAGTCCCTCCGCGATCCCGATCGCGAGGTCGAAGAGCTTCCTCAAAGGCAGCGGCGCTCGCGCCAGCAGGTCCGTCAGCGTCCCTCCCGGCACCAGCTCCGACACGATGTAGGGAATCCCTTCCTCTTCCCCGACGTCGTACACCGATACGATGTTCGGATGGGAGAGCGCGGCCGTGGACCGCGCCTCCGCCTCGAAACGTCGGAAACGCGAGGAGTCACGGCGCGCCTCCGCCACGAGGACCTTCAGGGCCACGTCGCGGGAAAGCCGCGTATCGCGGGCCCGATAGACCTCTCCCATCCCGCCCGCCCCCAGCGGTGAAACGACCTCGTAGGGGCCGAAACGGCTGCCCGGCCGAAGAGAGCTCATGGCCGGCCGGCCTTCTCCTCGGTCTCCGTGCTCCGCACGCGGGAGAGAACACGGAAGATCATGGAGACGGGACCTATCCGGATTTCGTCTTTGTCCACGAGCTCTCGGACGCAAGAGATCTTCTCTCCTCGCAAATACGTCCCATTCTTGCTTTGAAGGTCTTCCAGCGTGGCCTTTTCGCCGATGCGGATCTTGGCGTGATGGCGTGAGACGGATGTGTGATCGATCCAGAGGACGGCCTCGGGGTCGCGGCCGACGATGTTCTCTGCGCGGGTGAGCTCGACCTCCCGATCATCCAGCACCAGCCGGTAGGAGATCGCTCTCGGCGCAGGATGCGACGTCCCCGAGTCCCGCTCCCGCGCGACGGCTGCTTCCCAGCGGTAACCCTCTCGCGGAATGGTCCGGATCCAGCTTTCGGTGCCGTCTCCCAGCGCTCT
>JBOGJN010000147.1:0-7941 GCA_050745445.1 Thermoanaerobaculia bacterium | reverse complement strand
CGGCCGACGCCGTCGTGCGGGCAGGAACTGCCGGTGCCTGAACGTTGACTTACGCCTTTCTTACGTCTAAAGTCCGGATGTGCCGGACAAGCGAACCCGCCCCTCAGGCAACGCGCCCGTAGTTCCGCCTGCTCGAAATCGAGGAGCAGTCAATGGCGATTGCGGGCACAACTCGCTGAAAGCGGCGCCGGGGGCGCGCAAAGAAAAACTGCGGCAACGGGCGTGGAAGCCGGCCGCCTCGCGGATAAGCCCGCGCCCGTATGCCGAGCTGCACGCGGCCTCGGCCTTCGCGTTTTTGGACGGCGCCTCGCTTCCCGAAGACCTCATCGAGCAGGCGGCAAACCTCGGGCTTCCCGCCGTCGCTCTCGTGGATCGAAACGGTGTCTATGGCGCGCCACGTTTCTACAAAGCCGCCCGATCTGCCGGGGTCAAGGCGCTCGTCGGCGCCGACGTGGCTCTGGAATTCGGAATTCGGAATTCGGAATTCGGAATGGCGTCTCAAATCCGAAATCCGAAATCCGAAATCCGAAATCTCCCCCGTCTGACCTTGCTTGTCGAAAACCGCACGGGCTACAAGAACCTCTGCCGTCTCTTAACCGCCGGCGCTCTGGGAAAGCCCAAGGGCGAGACCTCGATCACCTGGGCCGAGATCGCCCGGCACGCGGAGGGCCTGCATTGTTTGACGGGGGCGGATGAGGGCCCCGTTGCGCGGACAATCGCAGATGAAGGGCTTGAAGCGGCCCAGACGCTTCTCGGTCGCCTGGCGGCGGTCTTTCCCGGGCGGCTGCACGTCGAGCTGCAGCGACACCGTCGGTCTTCCGAGGAACACCGCAACCAGGCTCTCATCGAGCTTGCGCGGCGGATGCGCCTGCCGCTCCTCGCGTCGAACGGCGTGCGCTACGCCCGCGGCGAGGATAAGGAGCTGCACGATGTTTTGACCTCGATCCGCAACCACACGACCCTGGACTGCGCGGGGCAACTTCTCGAAGCCTCCCGCGAGCGGCATTTGAAGGGCGCCTCCGAGATGGGAGAGCTTTTTGGAGATCTCCCCGGGGCGCTCGCGGCCGCCGGGGAGCTTTCGCAAAAGCTCGACTTCACACTCGCGGATCTGGGCTACCGCTTTCCCGCGTATCCCTTGCCGCCCGGCGAGACGCCTTCCTCGTATCTGCGCAAGATCACATGGAACGGCGCGCGGGCGCGTTTCCGCCCCTTGACCGCGCGGGCGCAGGCGCAGATCGAGAAGGAGCTGGCGATGATCGAGAAGCTCGATCTGGCCGGCTACTTCTTGATCGTCTGGGAGATCGTGCGGTTTTGCCTCGAGAACCGGATCCTCGTGCAGGGGAGAGGCTCCGCCGCCAACAGCGCCGTTTGCTACGCGCTTTCGATCACGGCGGTCGATCCGGTCAAGATGGATCTGCTTTTCGAGCGCTTTCTCTCGGAGGAGCGGGGGGAGTGGCCGGACATCGATCTGGATCTGCCTTCGGGGGATCAGCGCGAGCGTGTCATCCAGCACGTCTATGAGAAGTACGGGCCGCATGGGGCGGGGATGACCGCCAACGTCATAACCTACCGTGACCGCTCGGCGGCGCGCGAGGTGGGCAAGACCCTGGGCTACTCGCCCGAACAGGTGGACCGGCTCTCGAAGCAGCTCGGCGGCTGGAGCTTCGGAGAGATCAAAGATCCCATCCAGGATCTCGCGGGAGAGATCGCCGCGGCGGGTCTCGATCCGGAAGACACCCGCGCGCGCCACTTCCTGCGTCTCTTCCTGCGGATCCAGAATCTGCCGCGGCACCTGGGTCAGCACTCGGGCGGGATGGTGGTCGCGTCGGGGAGACTGGATGAGGTCGTGCCGCTCGAGCCCGCGGCGATGCCGGGGCGGGTCGTCGTGCAGTGGGACAAGGATGACTGCGCCGACATGGGCATCGTGAAGGTGGATCTCTTGGGTCTGGGGATGCTCGCGGCGATCGAAGAGGCGATCCCGATGATTCGCGAGAACGAGAAAATCGACGTGGACCTCGCGCACCTGCCGCAGGACGACCCGGCGGTCTACAGGATGTTGAATGCCGCGGACACCGTCGGCTGCTTTCAGGTCGAGAGCCGTGCGCAGATGGCCTCGCTGCCGCGAAACGCCCCGCGGCGCTTCTACGACCTCGTCATCCAGGTCGCGATCATCCGTCCGGGGCCGATCGTGGGCGGCATGGTGCATCCCTTCTTCGACCGGCGGCAGGGGAGAGCTCCGGTCGAATACGCGCACCCGTGCCTCGAACCGATCTTGAAGAGGACGCTCGGGGTCCCGCTCTTCCAGGAGCAGCTCTTGCGGATCGCCATGGTCGCGGCGGGTTTCACCGGTGGAGAGGCCGAGGAGCTGCGGCGCGCCATGGGCTTCAAGCGCTCGATGGAGAGGATGGTCGCGATCGAGGCGAGGCTGCGCGCCGGGATGACGGCGCGCGGGATCGATCCGCCGGCGCAGGAGCAGATCGTCCGCTCCATCACCTCCTTTGCGCTCTACGGATTTCCCGAGTCGCACGCGGCCTCCTTCGCGCTGATCGCCTACGCGAGCGTGTATCTGAAGGCGCGGCATCCGGCGGCCTTCTATGCCTCGCTCTTGAATGCCTGGCCGATGGGCTTCTACCACCCGGCCACACTGGTCAAAGACGCCCAGAGGCATGGCACGGACGTTCATTCGATCGATGCGGCGTGTTCGGGGTGGGAGTGCCGGTGGGAAAGGGGAGGCGTGCGGCTGGGTTTGCGGTTTGTCCAGGGGCTGTCCGAGGCGACGGGCAAGAGAGTTGAAGAAGAACAGGGGCGGGAGCCCTTCCGCGACACCGACGATCTCGCCCGCCGCTGCCGCCTGCGTCCGGGCGAGCTGACGCTCCTGGCCCACGCCGGCGTGCTTGCCTGCTTTGGGAAGACACGTCGGGCCGCGCTCTGGCAGGTCGCCAAGGTCTCGCGGCCGGCAGGGCTGCTCCTGGACGACCTTCCCACGGACGATCCTTCTCCGCTTCCCGAGATGACGCCGGAGGAGGAGACGGCCGCCGACTACGAGACGGCGCAGATGACGGTGGGTCCGCACATGATGGAGCACTGGAGAGGAAGACTGCGACAGCAGGGGATCCTTTCGGCGCAAGAGCTTTTGCGTCTGCCAGACGGCAAACGCGTTACGACCGCCGGCGCGGTCATCGTGCGCCAGCGCCCGGGCACGGCCAAGGGATTCGTCTTTTTGACGCTCGAAGACGAGACGGGTCTCTGTCAGGCAATCGTACGCCCCGACCTCTTCAAGAAGAATCGCTCGGTCATCGTGGGCTCGGGGACTCTGATCGTCGAGGGGCGGCTTCAGAAGCAGGACGGGACGCTCTCGGTCAAAGGAGAGCGGTTCTGGAGCCTGCGAGAGATCGTGGAAGTCCCCAGCCATGACTTCCGCTGAGTTCCGAATGGGTCAACCCCACTCGGCGGGGAACCCGCTTACGCGGCGTCGGCGGCGCTGTCGCGGATGACGCGGCCGTCGCGCACCTCGACGGTGCGGCCGGCGCGGCGGGCAAGATTCATGTCGTGCGTGATCACCAGAAGCGTGCGTCCCTGCCGCCACAGGTCCGAAAAGAGGCTCATGACGTCGCTGCCGGAGGAGGTGTCGAGGTTGCCGGTGGGCTCGTCGGCCAGCAGAATATCCGGATCCATCGCCATCGCCCGCGCGATCGCGACGCGCTGCATCTGGCCGCCGGAAAGCTCGGTCGGCTTGTGCTCGGCGCGGTCGGAGAGCCCCACGCGCCCTAGCAGTTCCTCGACCCGTTCCTTCCTTTTCCTTGGAGAGACCCCGCCGAAGAGCAGCGGCATCGCGATGTTCTCGAAGGCGCTGATCTGGGGCAGCAGGTTGAAGTTCTGAAAGACGAAACCCACGCGCCGGTTGCGAATGTCCGCAAGATCGTCCCGGGAGAGGCCCGAAACGTCCTCACCCGCGAGCCGGTAGCGGCCGTCGGTCGCCGTGTCGAGACAACCGATCAAGTTCATGAGCGTGGATTTGCCCGAGCCGGAAGGCCCGACGACGGCCACGAACTCCCCGGAGGCGACGGCGAGGTCGATGCCCGCCAGCGCCTCCACCTTCACCTTTCCGGTGTCGTAGACCTTACGGATGCCGTGCATCTCGATGACGGGGACGACGGCCGCGCTGTCGCTTCCCGGGCTTTCTATCCGGTTACTCATAGCGCAGGGTTGTTGCGGGGTCGATCGAAGCGGCTCGCCGGGCGGGGAAGTACCCGGCCAGGAGGCCCGCCGTGCCGAGGATGGCGGCCGTGGCGGCGCCGATCGGCCACGAGAGCGTCGGTTTGCCGAGAAACTCCAGCACGTCGTTGCCCTCCTGCGGGATCAGCCCCAAAAGCGTCACGATCACCGTCGCGAAGAATGCCCCGAAGAGTCCCCCGAGCAACGTGTACACGAACCCTTCCAGGATGAAGGGCCCCGTGATCCACTTGCGGCGCGCTCCCAAGGCCATCTTGACCCCGATCTCGCGCGTGCGCTCCTTGACGACGGCGTACATGATGTTGGCGACACCGACGCAGCCGATCACGAGGGTCAGAGCACCAATGACGCCGAAGAACATTTCGAGCCCGAGCAGAATCCTTTGACTGATCTTCTGCCCCTCGACCGTGTTCCAGACGCCGAAGACCCGGGGATCTTCCGGATCGAAACCCAGACGCGGGGAGAGGACCTGGTTCAAATGCACGAGCGCGGCATCCATGTCCTCCGGTTTGCGGACGCGAAACACGAGGACGTTCAACCGGTCCCGTCCGAACAGCGCCTTGAACGTCGTATCCGGAATCACGGCCTGCTGGGCGTCCGGGCTTCCGTAGCTCGAGGACTGGCGTTTCCGTTGCATGACGCCGATCACGGTGAAAGGCGAGTTGTTGATCAGCAGCGTCCGGCCGACCGGATCTTCCTTGGCGAAGACATCCCTGGCGATCTCGTTGCCGAGAAAAACGACGCGGCGCTTCTGCTCGCAGTCCTGCGGGTTCAAGAAGCGTCCGCCCGGCTTCGGAAAGTGCTTGCGCGGATCCCCGAACACCCAGCTCGTGCCGGTGACACGCCCGTTGACCGTCTTCCGGCCATAGGTGAGCGCCGTGCGCCACGAGGTGACCTCCCCCCAGACGGCGTCGAGCTCCGGCATCCTCTCGCGGACGTACTCGACGTCGTCCAGGCGCGGGCGGACCCCCCGCCCCACGGCAAGTCCCTTCCAGGCGATCGAGGTCTCGCCGGGCCAGAGGATCGCGAGGTTCGAGCCCATGGCCTCCTCGTTGGTGGTGATCTGGCGTTTCAAGCCTTCTCCGAAGGCGAGAAGCAGAAGAATCGTGACCGTTCCCCACGCGAGTGACGCGATCGTCAGCGTGGCCCGCTTCTTCTGGAGGCGGGCCGAACGGAAGAAGAGTTGGAAGACCAGCGAAATGTCGCGGCGCGTCATGAGGTCACAACTTCATCGCCACGACCGGATCCAGTCGTGAGGCATCCTTCGCCGGGAAGTAACCGGCGACCAGTCCCGTCAATCCCAGGATCGCGGCCGTGATCGCCGCGACGGAAAGGGAGACCTCGGGATCGCCCACATACTCGGTGACCCCGAACCTCGGGAAGACGGCGCAGACGGCGAACGAGAACGCGAACCCGATCGCCCCGCCGACACCGGTGATGAGCAGGGTCTCGAGAAGAAACTGGCGGAGGATCCAGGGGCCGCGGGCGCCGAGCGCCATCTTGATGCCCACCTCCCGCGTGCGCTCCTCGACCACGACGTTCATGATGTTGGAGACGCCGATGCCGCCCACGATCAGGGTGAAGGATCCGATGATCCCGAGAAAAAGGCGGAAGGAGAGGAAAAAGATCTCGAAGAAGGCGAACTCCTCGGTCGTGTCCCAGACGGAGAGGGCCTCCTTGTCCGTAGGATCGAAGCGGAGCCGGTGCCCCAGGGTCGAACGCACGCTGGCCGTGACCTCTTTGCTCTCTCGGGCGATCGTCGGCTGGTAGATGATGTTTTCGACCCACTTCTCGCCGGTCAGCGCCCGGAAGGTCGTCCCGGGGATGAACACCTTGCCGTTGTCGCGGCCGCTGTAGCTCGAGTTCTGCACCTTCTTCTGAAGGACGCCGATGACGAGAAACGGCGACCCGCCGAGCAGGACCGTCTTTCCCACGGCGGGAGACTTGCCGAAAACGTCGTCGGAGAGTTTGTTGCCGATGAAGACGACGCGGCGTTGCTCGGTGAGGTCGCTCGGATTGATGAAACGTCCCTCCGGCTGAGGAATCAGGTTTCGCATGTTGCCGAACTCGGGAGAAACGCCGGAGACGTCGATCGCGAGCGTCTTGGTGCCGTAATTCAACTTCAACGTCTTCGAGTACTCGCTGGAGATGCCGTTGAGACCCTGCGCCTCCTTGCGAATCGTCTCGATGTCCTCTTCGTTCAAGCGGATCTTTCGCCCCTTCCCCAACCCCTGGAACGGGATCGAGGTCAATCCGGGCCACGCGATGCAGATCTGGTCGCCGATCCCGGCCGTGTTGATCGTCATCTGGCGCTGCATACCGCGCCCGAAGGCGAGCAGAAGCGTGACGGCGACGGTGCCCCAGACGATGCCGAAGACCGTCAGGAACGTGCGGAGCTTTTGGCTCCTCACATCGCGCCACATCTGGCCGAACGCGTCTTTGACAGTGAGCATGGAAATCAGCTCTCAGCTGTCAGCTCTCAGCTTAGTCGACGGCCGAAGTGAGTTTCTTGGGCGGCCGTTCCAGGACCTTTGCCCCGGCTTCGAGGCCGGAGAGAAGCTCGGCGTTCAACCCGTCGGAGATCCCGAGTTTGACCTCGACTTTCTTGCCGGGATCCTTGGCCCTGGCGGCCGGAACCTCGACGAACGTCTTCTTGCCGCCGTCTTCGAAGATCACGACGCGCTCGGGCAGCGTCAGGACATCCTGCTTCTCGCGGATGATGACGTCGGCGTTGGCGGAATAGCCCGCGCGCAAGACGATCTTGTTGGTTGGATCGAGCTCGATCTCGACGTCGAAGAGGGTCGCGCCCTCCTTCTGCTGCGCCTGAGGCGCGATCCGGGAAACCCTTCCCGTGACGACGTCCGTCGGCAGGGCCCCGACCTTGATCCGCGCGGTCAGCCCCATGCGGAGCTTGCCCACGTCGATCTCATCCACCGTTCCCTTGAAGATCAGGTCGTGCATGTCGGCCACGGCCGCGAGCTCTGTTCCAGGCTGATAAGAGGTCAGCGGAACGACGGGGTCACCCGGATTGACCGAGCGGGAGAGCACCGTTCCCGCCGCCGGGGCCCGGATGATCGATTCCATCTGGGAACCGGCGCCGGTGACGCGCCCGTCCCGAGTCAGTTCGCGGTCCTGCTGCGCCTTGTTCAGCGCGATCTTGGCGAGCTCGAATGCCTCGCGCTTGGAATCCAGGTCCGACTTGGGCAGGAACCCGGACCGGGAAAGCTCGGTCGCGCGCTCCCATTCGGCGCGGGCCCGGTCGTAGGAGGCCTGCATGGACTCGAGCCGGCGGTCCACATCGCTCAGCTCCTGGGGGGTCGGATCGGGGGCGATCTCGAAGAGAGGGTCACCCGTTTGCACCGTGTCTCCGACCTGGACCATGCAGCGTTTGACGATGCCCGAGATCTTCGACTTGACGGAGAACTTCTGACGCGGCTGGATCTGTCCAACGGCGACGGCTTTCTCCGTGACCGAGCCCTTCTCGACCGAAACGAGCTTTGGACCGTTCTTGTCCCCCTTGCCGGACCTCGCCCAGGCGTAGAGGCCTGCGGCCAGCGCCACGAGCAGGAGCAGGAGAATCAGCGTCTTGAAAAGTTTGCGCATATCGGTCTCCCCGCCGCCGATTGCCCGACACACAGACGCCGTCCGGGGCACTCAGCGGCGATGCCTTGAACCTAGTTACGCAGGGCGCGCCGAGAAGTTCGCCTG
>JBOGJN010000146.1:0-10883 GCA_050745445.1 Thermoanaerobaculia bacterium | reverse complement strand
AAGTACACCTGGACGATCATCCACGGGACGATCACGGCGGGAGCGGGCACCCGGTCGATCACGTGGACCTCCGGCTCCGAAAGTCCGGTCAAGCTCAAGGTCACAGTGCGGAATTCCTGCGGCCGTGTCAAAGGCTCAAAGCACGTGACCAATAAGGCCCCCTCGGCCGACATCAAGGCTCCGGCGGCGGTCTGCGCCAACTCCACGGGCAATCGGGCTTCGGTGCGAGGCGAGGACGAGGACGAGGACGAGGGTGGGGGTGCAACGTACGTCTGGACCATCATCAACGGCTCGATCACCTCGGGTCAAGGAACGCGACGGATCAAGTTCACGGCCGGGGCTTCCGGGTCCGTGACACTGAACGTGACGGTCGTCAACGCGGCCGGGTGCAGCGCGAGCGGGTCGAAGACCATTCCGATCAATCCTGTGCCGGACTCGACGATCACGGCGCCCTCTTCAGTCTGTCACGACTCGACAGGCAACGTGGCGTCGGCTCCGAGTGGCGGCGCGGACTACAGATGGAGGGTCACCAACGGAAGGCTCGAGAGCGGCCAGGGGACCAGCAAAATCACGTTCACAGCAGGAGACAGAGGCGCCGTGACGCTCAAGGTGAGGGTGACCGGCAGCGACGGCTGCAAGTCCACCAGCTCGAAGTCTGTCCCGATCGATACGGGGTGTTGAGTGGTCGGATGGGAGAGACTCCGGCACGATTGGAATCCACGTGCCGAGCTTGTGGGAGCGCCTTAGAAGAGCTTTCTCTGCGCCGGGCCCGTCACTTCTCTGGTGATGACGGCAAGCGTGGGATAGGCGTCGCGCAGGGTCTCCGGGATGCTGCGAATCTCGCCGGTCAGCATTTGCTGGAGCTGTAGGGCGTTGGTCACCGCCTGGCCGCGGAAGTGGTTGTTCAGGATCGCGTAGACACCCGCCTTCGCCGGGCTGCCGACGCGCCGGGGGCCCTGTGGCGGCGGCGAGGCTTGCCCCGTCAGTCCCGCCGCCCGTTGCGCCGCGGCGCGGATGCGCTCGACCCAGGGCGCGAGCTCTTTGTCGGAGTAGAGGTAGTTGTAGCGCTCCTCATTCGAGGTGTCGGGCCCGAACCACTTCTCGGCGTTCCTCCCATGGAAGCGGAAGTAGGCGACGGGAGAGGTGACGTAGCCGGTGGGCCGCAGGTTGCCGCGGAGTCCCGGCTGGTCGATGTTCACGAAGGCCGCGTCGCGCGCCGCGAGGAGCTCGCGGACATCCTCCGTGTCCCACGATTCGTGGCGGAACTCGACGGCGAGCGGCAGGCTCGCAAAGCGGTCGAGGATTCCCGTCAGGAGCCCACGGTTTTCCACCGTGCTGTGGAAGGACACGGGGAACTGAGCGAGGACACAGCCGAGGCGGCCGTCACGCTGCAGGGGTTCCAGCGCCTCGAGGTATTCCTTCTCCTCGGCTGACCCCGCCTTTCGTTCATGCGTGAACCCCCGGTAGAGCTTGGCCGTGAAGGCAAACCGCGGATTGTGGGCGACCCTGCGGCTCCAGTCGGCCGTTTGCCGCGGAGTGGGGATCCGGTAGAAGGGAGAGTTGATCTCGTTTGTGTCGAAGAGAGAGGCCATCATCCCGAGCCGGTCGAAGCCCCTGGACGGCCGGGACGGATACACGATCGACTTCCAGTCTTCGTAGGCCCAACCGGCTGTGCCGACGCGGATCACGATTGTGCGGGGCATCGACCCGGAGCCGCCCCTCACCCCCTCCCGATTTCCGATTCCCGGTTGCCGTCTTCCAGGGCTCGGCGGGCGTGGTAGGAGGACCGCACGAGTGGACCCGATTCCACGCGCTGGAATCCCATCGCCTCGCCCTCGGCCTTGAGGTCCTGGAACTCCTCGGGCGTGTAGTACTTCTCAACCGGCAGCCGGCGCTCGTGCGGCTGGAGATACTGGCCGATCGTGGCGATGTCGCAGCCGGCGCGCCGCAGATCGGCGAGCGTGGCCCGCAGCTCCTCGACCGTCTCGCCCAGGCCGACCATGATCCCGGACTTGGTCTTCATGCGCGAACCCGTCTTTCGGCGGCGCCTGTCGGCGCGGGAGAGCAGTTCGAGCGAGCGCTCGTACGTGGCCTCGGGGCGCACGCGCCGGTAGAGCCGGCGGACCGTCTCGGTGTTGTGATTGAGGATCTCCGGCTCTAGCGTCAGCACGGTCTCGAGCGCCTCCCAGTTGCCGCAGAAGTCGGGGATCAGGACCTCGACTGTGCAGCCGGGTCGCCGCTGGCGGATCGCCCGGATGGTCGCCGCGAAGTGGCCCGCGCCTCCGTCCGGCAGGTCGTCGCGGTTGACAGAGGTGACGACCGCGTGCGAGAGGGAAAGCTCCGCGGCGGCCTCGGCGACACGCTCGGGCTCCTGCGGGTCGAGCTCGCCCGGCCTGCCCTTTCCGACCGCGCAGAAGCCGCAGTGCCGCGTGCAGATGTCCCCCAGGAGCATGAAGGTGGCCGTGCGCTCGCGCGCCCAGCACTCGTGGATATTCGGGCAGCGTGCTTCCTCGCAGACGGTCGTGAGCGAAAGGCGGCGCATCATCGCGCGCACTTCTTCGGACTCGCCGGTCGTGTTGGCCCGCACCTTGAGCCACGGCGGGCGCCCGAGGCGGGAGGGGCGTCCCGGAGAAGGTTGCTGGAGGACGGGCAGACTGCTCACTTATGCCTTGATTATCTCTCGCCCGAAAACCTCTGCGAAACGCGCGAGGAGGGGCGGCACGAGGTCCGCAAACGCCAGTCGTCTTCCGAGAACGCGCTCGATCGACGTGACACCTCCGTCCGTGATGCCGCATGGCACGATGCCCCGGAAGCTCGCGAGCGGCTCCTCCGTGACGTTGATTGCGAAACCATGCGTCGTGATCCAGCGGGAGACGTGGACCCCGATGGCGGCAATCTTGTCGTTGCCCACCCAGACGGAAGTGACACGCTCTTTCGAGGGTGAACGGGCTGCAGAGATTCCGATGTCGGCGAGTGTCCGGATCAGCACCTCCTCGAGGTCGGTGACGTAGCGCTTGACGTCGCGGCGGTCGGGATCCAGGTTCACGATCGGGTAGCCGACGAGCTGCCCCGGCCCGTGATAGGTCACCCTGCCGCCGCGGTTGCTCTCCCGGACGGCGATGCCCAGGGCGGCGCAGCGCTCCGGCGCCAGCAGGATGTCGGAGGCCGAGGCGTTGCGGCCAAGGGTAAAGACGGGTTCGTGCTCGAGGAGCAAGAGCGTCTCGCTGTGCCCGGCCGCCGCGGCGCGAACCGCTTCTTCCTGCAGGGCGAGCGCCTCGTCATAGCCGATCCGGCCGAGCCAGCGTGCCGCCGTGCGTTTGAGGGTCACCGTTTCCATAGCCGCTCGAGTCTATCGCCGGCGGCAAAGACGCCCCAGAGAAGCAGGATCGGGTCCCAGTAGGGCGTGCGATAGCGCCAGAGAACCAGCAGGAGAACGTGCACGCCCATGGAGATCGCGAGGACCGCGATCGCGAAGCGGACGGCGCCGCGTCTCTCGGCCGCGGAGAACCCGGCCGCGGTCAGCATGTAGAGGACGGTGTAGAGAATGCCGAGACCAACCACGATCGGCGCGCCCCAGAACGGCGTTGGGTAGGGCCGGATCCAGTGCCAGAGCTTCCGAGCGTAGAGCCGGAGGGTCCCCGCGGGGTCACGGCGCCGGTCCTCGAGCGCCATGCGCACCAGGGCGAACGAGCGCCGCGACGGCGAGGCGAAGACCTCCGGGCCCAGGGCCGACAGGCGCCGCATCTTGTCGTGGTGCATCCCGAGGATGAGCGGTTGGACGTCGGGGCGGCTCCCGGCCTCGTAGACGCGGTTGGCCCAGTCGGAGTTGCCGTCGAAGAACACGCCGCCCACCTCGTCGCTGACGAGGATCAGCTCGTGGAATCGCAGATAGTTGCGCACCGTCCAGGGCGCCAGTGTCAGGACGAATCCCAGGATCGCCGCGGAGGCAAGATGCGCCCGGGCTCGCGGCGGCCAGCGGAGGTCGAGAAGCGGCGCGGCCAGAAGGGGAGAAAGCGCAAGCGCGGAGGGGCGCGCCAGAGCCGCCGCGGCCAGGAGGGCACCGGAGCCCGCCGCCAGAATCGTCGAGGGACGGTCGCTCGACGCCAGCAGAAGGCTGGCGGCGCCCAGCAGCAGCGGAAGAAAGATGGCCTCGCTCTGCACGTCGGACGCGATGAAGACGAAGGCGGGATTGAGGGCGGCGGCGACGCCGGTCGCGATCGCGATGCCCCGCCGCCGGAAGAGCCGGGCCGAGAGGGCGGCGAGCAGAGGCGCCGCGAGCGCGCCCGCCGCGGCCCCCGCGATCTTGTCCCGCGCGATGCTTTCGGGGTGACCGAAAGTCGCGACGGCGAGAAAGAACGGATAGCCGGGCGGCCGGAAGAGGAGCTCCTCGGTGCGATCCGGGTAGTGGCCGGTGCGGATCAAATGCGTTGCGGCCGCCACGTAATTCTGCCAGTCGCCGAAGCGCGGCTGGCCGAAACCTCCCAGGCCGGCGGCGGCGAGCCGCGCCGCCAGGGCGAGCAGGAAGAGGAGAACGAAGGCCCTTGCTCCGACGCGGCGGGACAAAGGGGCGCCTTCCCCGACCGACGGCCCAGAGCCGAGTGCTGACAGCTCTTGACTCTCTACCCGAGCTCGAACTCGCCCTTCTCGAGCGTCTCTTTCACCTTCGAGAGGAAACGGTCCGCGTCGGCGCCATCGATCAACCGGTGATCGAAGGAGAGGGCGAGGTATCCGACGGTGCGGATCCCCAGTGCATCGTTGCCGCTCTCGTCCGTCACGACCACAGGCCGCTTTTCGATCGTCCCGACGCCCAGGATCGCCACCTGTGGCTGCGGGATGATGGGTGTGCCGAAGAGCGAGCCGAAGACGCCGGGGTTGGTGACCGTAAAGGTTCCTCCCTGGATCTCCTCGGGCTTTAGCCGTTTCGTGCGTGCGCGCTCGGCCAGATCCTGCGACGCCCGCGCGAGGCCCAGGATCGATTTCTCGTCCGCGTTTCGGATGACCGGCACGATCAGTCCCCAGTCCAGGGCCACCGCCATCCCGAGGTGCACGTCCTTGTGGTAGACGATGTTGTCGCCGTCGATGGACGCGTTGACCTGCGGAAATCCCTTCAACGCCTGCACGCAGGCGCGGAAGATGAAGGGAAGGTACGTCAGCTTGACGCCGTTCTTCGCGAAGAACGCCTCCTTGTGTTGCTCGCGGATCCGTGCGATCGACGTGTAATCCACCTGGAAGACAGTCGTCACGTGCGCGGAGGTGCGCCGGGAGAGGATCATGTTCTCGGCGGTGATCTTTCGGATCTTCGTCATCGCGACGATCTCATCGCGGTCGGTGGTGACGAGCGCGGGGCCAGCCTTCGCAAAGGCCACGGCGGGCGCCGCCACGGGCGCCAGGGCCACGCCCGTTTTGCGGTTCTCGATGTAAGAGAGGATGTCGTTTTTCGTTACGCGGCTGTGGATGCCCGTGCCCTCGAGCTCTCGGATGTCCACGGCATGTTCTTGAGCGATCTTGCGGACCAGGGGCGAAGAACGCCGGCGGATCCGCTCTTCGATCGACTCGACGCGCGCTCCTCCGGACGCCGGCGGCGCTGCGGCCCGCGTCGGGGTCGGCGCGGTGGCGGGAGCCGGCGGCTTCGGGAAATTCTCTCTAGGCGCCGGAGCGGCTTTCTCGGCCGGCTTCGGCGCAGCGGAGACAGGTGGCGCTGCGGCCGCAGACGTCGCCGGCAGAGACTCGGCCTTCTGCGCCGGGTCCTCCTTCGCCTTGGCTTCGGAGGACAGGTCGGGCGAGCCGCCCGGCTTCTCTCCGGCCTCCCCGATCGTGGCCACGACCGTGTTGATGGCCACGGTCTGACCCTCGGAAACCTTGATCTCGAGCAGTGTGCCGGAGACCGGGGAGGGAATCTCGGCATCGACCTTGTCGGTCGAGATCTCGAAGATCGGCTCGTCGCGTTTGACGGGATCCCCGGCCTTCTTCAACCACTTCGTGACGGTTCCCTCGGCGATCGACTCGCCCATCTGCGGCATGATGACCGATGTGGCCATGGCTCTCCCTTTCGCATCAACAGAATAGCATCCGGACCGGCTCGCGAAAAGAGACGCTCCATGCGCACGGGAGATGAGAGAGTACGCGTAGCCTTACCCTGTTTTCAGGAGAAGGGAGAAAGAGGACGCCGACGCCTTCGGTCGCCGCAGCGGCCGGCTCTCCGGACTGAAGCTCGGTCACGCGGCCTCCGCGTGGTTTCTCCCTACTTTTTCTCCCCGCGCTTGCCCCACTCCTCCTCGGTGAGCCTCGTGATCGGATCCATCTTCTGGTTGGCCAGGAGCGCGTTGACGGCGGGGAACTCCTTGGCGGCCGTCGCCTCGAGCTTGGCGAGCGCTCGATCGAGATCTCCGGCCAGGACCCCCATCCGGTTGATCTGAGAGATCGTGGGCCGGCCGTCATAGCCGTTGACGTCGCCATAGAGCGTTCCCAGCTCTTCCCGGAGCTTCTCCTCGCCCGAGATCCCCTCGCCCTCCTTGGTGGCCACAAGCGCCACGCGCTGCTTCTCCAGGGTGTCCGCGAGAGTCTCCAGTTGCTCGCGCAAGCGGTCCCCCTTGGCGAGCTTCTCGGCGCGGGCGCGGGCCTGGTCCCGGGCATCCGTGATCGCCTCGACGGTGTAGGTCAGCTTGCCCATGAGAACGTAGAGCTTGCGGACGATCTCTTGCTGCAGCACCCGGTCCTGCGCGGAGTACTTGGCCCTCGGATCGGGTGTGAGGCGAACCTGCGAAGCGTAGGAGTCCTTTCCCTTGACGAGCTTGACGGCGTAGGTGCCCTCGGGCGCCCTCGGACCGACGAGCGAGAAGAAGCTCGGAATGATCCCGGCCGCCGGCGGAACCTTGGGCGGCGCCTCGCGCATGGGCCAGAAGACACGGTTGATCCCGCGCCGTTTGCCGCCG
Source organism: Thermoanaerobaculia bacterium (assembly GCA_050745445.1). Taxonomy (GTDB): domain Bacteria; phylum Acidobacteriota; class Thermoanaerobaculia; order UBA5066; family Gp7-AA6; genus JBOGJN01. Next base: position 3,951 of record JBOGJN010000146.1, on the reverse strand, counting down.
GGCAGGGTGGAAATCAGGTTGCCTTTCGCGTCGTAGATCTCGAGCTTCAGGTCGCCGAAGACGTGGCGGCGCTTGAGGTAATAGACGATCGCCGCCGCCTCCGCAGGGCTGCGGCCCTGGAAGTCCCCGTCGCCGGTGAAGCCGAACTCGAAGGAGGGAATCACCATCACAGAGGGACGCGATTCCAGAAACGACACGTCGGCCGAGAGGGTCTCCGGCGTCAGCTTGCGCAGCGGCGTGATGTCATCCAGGATGTAGATGCCGCGTCCGTGGGTCGCAATCAGGAGGTCTTGCTCGCGCGGGTGGATCACGACGTCCCGCACGGCCACGTTGGGCAGACCCGCCGTGAACTGTCCCCATTGCTTGCCGCCGTCCAGCGACGCGAAGAGACCGAACTCGGTTCCGAGGAAGAGCAGGTTCGCGTTGACGGAATCTTCTCGGACCACGTGGGCATACCCTCGGAGGTCCGCCGTTGCCAGCGAGCTCCAGGTCTTGCCGTAGTCCGCCGTCCTGTAGACGTAGGTCTTCATGTCCCCGGTCATGTGACCATCGAATGTGGCGTAGGCCGCGGCCTGGTCGAACGCGCTCGCCTGGATGCTCGAGACCCAGGTGTTCTGGGGCAGACCGGGCACGTTGGCGACGACGTTTGACCAGGTTTTTCCGCCGTCTCGGGTGATCTGGACGTTGCCGTCGTCGGTTCCGACCCACAGAACCTTGCCGTTTTTCGGCGATTCGGCGATCGCGAAGATGGTGCAGTGGTTCTCGGCTGTGGAGTTGTCGAGAGTCAGGCCGCCCGAGTCATCCTGCTTTTGCTTGGCCGGGTCGTTCGTCGTCAGGTCGGGAGAGATCCTCTCCCAGGACGCGCCTTTGTCCCGCGATCGGAAAAGGAACTGCGAACCGTAATAGAGCGTTCCCTTCTCGTTGGGGCTCATGTGGATCGGCGTGTTCCAGTTGAAGCGGTACTTGGGCTCGCCGGCTCTGGGGCTCGGCCGGATGTCGCGGGTCTCTCCCGTAGACTTGCTCATGCGGAAGAGGTGCCCGCCCTGGATCTCGTTGTAGACGAAGTCAGAGTTCTCCGGGTCCACGAAGGCCCAGAAACCGTCACCGGGAGCAAGCGCGGACCAGTACTTGTTGGTGATGGGGCCGGGGCGGCGGGACGGGCCGTACCAGGTGCTGTTGTCCTGGAGGCCTCCGTAAACATTGTAGGGCCACTCCATGTCGTAGCTGACATGGTAGAACTGCGAGACCGGCAGCCCCCCGACGAAGAGCCAGTGAGCGCCGCGGTCGTTCGAGATATAGACGCCGCCGTCGGTGCCGATGACGAGCTTTTCAGAATTCTTTGGGTCGATCCAGACGGCGTGGACGTCGCCGTGATAGTTGGGGCCGAAGAAGCCCCCGCCCTCGCCGACACCGCTCCAGGTCTTGCCGCCGTCGTCGCTGACGGATAACCCGAAACCGCACTTGTAGACCCGGTCCACATTGTTGGGATCGGCCACGAGACGGGAAAAATAGAAGGGGCGTTCCGCGACCGCGCTCGCGTCGCTCATGAGCGTCCAGGTCTCGCCCTGGTCGAGCGAGCGGTAGAGAGCAGTGTCCTTCGACTCAACCGTGGCGTAGACGACGCTTGGCTTGGCGGGGGAGACGCCGATGGCGATTCGGCCCAGGTCACCCGTCGGAAGTCCCTTTTTCAACGGCGTCCAGGTGGATCCCCCATCCGTGGATTTGTAGAAGCCGCTTCTGCCGCCCCCCGACGTGAAGAAGTAGGGCTTTCTCCGGAACTGCCACATGCCGGCGTAAAGCACCTGGGGATTTCCCGGGTCCATCGCCAGGTCCGCGCACCCCGTGTCTGGCGCGACGGAAAGCACCTTCTCCCAACTCTTGCCTCCGTCACGGGTGCGAAAGACGCCCCGCTCCGGATGATCGTCGAAGGCGTGGCCGGTAGCACAAACGAAGACGTTGTCGCTGTTCTTGGGGTGGACCACGATGCGGGCAATGTGCTCCGACTCGGCAAGCCCCATCCTTTGCCAGCTGTCGCCGCCGTCGGTGGACTTGTAGACGCCGTCGCCCACCGACACCGTGTTGCGAATCCAGGACTCGCCCGTCCCGACCCAGACGGTCTTCGGGTTGTTTGGATCGATTGTCAGGGCGCCGATCGACTGCGTGTGCTTGTCGAAGACCGGCTTGAAGCGGACACCGCCGTCCGTGGACCTCCAGACGCCGCCGCCGCCGGCGCCGGCGTAGATGGTGAGACGGTCCCCCGAGATTGCATCGAGGGCGGCGATGCGGCCTCCCATCGCGGCCGGGCCGATCGAACGGGCCTCCAGGCCCCCGAAGGTCTCGGAATCGATCTTGACTTCATCTGCCCCGCTTGCCCGGGAAGAGAGCAGCGACCATCCCGCCGCGGCGCAGACGAGAACCAGGGGGCACGTCTTCATCATGGGAAGGCTCCTGTAGGTTCTCCCAAGTCAGTTGTTTGGCTTGGGAGTTTCTTCCTTCTTGACCTCGGGCATCTTGAACCGGGAATCGTCTATGGGGGCGTTGACCTCGATCTTATCGATCACCATCTTCTCCCTCTCGGGATTGCCCTTCATTCCCGATTCGATCGAGTGTGGGAACATCACTCCACCGACTTCCTTGTAGTCGCCGAAAGAGGACTCGAACTCCCGCTCGGTGCCCCGAACGTTGCGCTTGCCTTCCATCTTGAGGTCCAGGAAGTACTCGGCGTCCAGGTAGTAGTAACGGACGTCCCCGTTCTTGAGCGTGACTTTGAGCTTGTAGGCGTCGGTGCCCTCGACCTTCTCCTTGCCGACGAGCTCGACCCGATGTCCCTTGGTCTTGTAGTCCACGAGCGGACCGTCCATGTCGGCCTGCTCCTCGGCCGCCTTCAGATCTTCGGGCGATAGCGGCTGCGGGTCTTTCCGGCCGCCAAAGGGCATGATCTGCCAGCCGTTCTTGCCATCGTAGGCCTGGGCGGCGGTCAGCCCCTGAAAGGTAAACTCCATGCGGCCGTTGTTGGGGCGTTTCAGTTCGAGGCTGAACGGCGCCTCCAGACCCGGGCCTTGCGTCATTTTTCCGGTGACACGCAGGGTCTGGATGGCCTTGAGCTTGTTCATTCCGCCCCGAGCCTGGATGTTCTTGGCGATGATCTCGTCTGCCGTCTGGGCCTGCCCGGCCAACGGCAGCAGAAGACCCACTGTGAGCCCCATCAAATACTTGCGCATCATCCCGCCTCCTTTGATTCTTGAAGTTGAGAATGCAGCGAAACTTCGAAATCTTCTTCGGGATCTTATGTCAATACGAGCACGACGTCCCAAAGTTCAAAGTGCACTGACTCTTGTAAAGGCTCTCGGCGCAGGGCGCGCAGGGCGAGGCGCTGTGATAGTTTGCTGGAAAGCCCGCAACCTCGAAAAGAGGAGGCGAGATGTTTGGAGTCGAAGACGAACCGCCGGGCGCGGCTTCTCCACCGAGCTTCGGCGCTGGTTCCACCATCGGGCAGTCTCCCTTTCCGGCCGCCGACGCCACGGCCGTTCGCTACGGCGGCTTCTGGCGGCGGTTTGCGGCCGCGATCGTGGATGGATTCATCCTGTGGGGCGTGAACCTCGCGGCCAGTTTCCTCATGAGGGTCTCGGCCGGCGTTCCCGTGGGCCCGCTCTGGAAGGCGAGCGCGGGAGCGACACCGCTTTTCACCTGTGTGGAGGGGCTGGTGAGCCTGGTCATCGGCTGGATCTATTGCGCGGGCCTGGAGAGCTCGGTCAAGCAGGCCACGATCGGAAAGATGGCCCTGGGGATGCGTGTGACGGATCTTGCTGGCCGCCGCATCTCGTTTGGCCGGGCCACGGGGCGCCACTTCAGCAAGATCCTGTCCACCCTGATTCTCTTTATCGGTTTCCTGATGGTGGCGTTCTCCGAGAAGAAGCAGGGGCTGCACGACAGGATCGCCGAGACGCTGGT
>JBOGJN010000145.1:0-4447 GCA_050745445.1 Thermoanaerobaculia bacterium | reverse complement strand
TACCGGAGGCGAGCGGCTCGGGTGAGGCGATCTTCCAGCCGCGTTTGGACAGTTCACGCCTCAGGACCTCGATCGTCTCGAGAATTCTCGAGCGGACGGTCTCGGGTCCCAGTTCCTCGAGTAACTCGATCGCGGCGCCGAGACCGGAGATTTGAGCCGTCGGGAGGCTTCCTGGCTCGTAGCGCCGGGCGCCGACGTGGAAGGCCATGCGATGGTCGAGGAATCCGCCCTCAGACTCCTCGGCTCGCATGTTCCACCAGCCGCCAAACAGCGGCGGAAGCCTTTCGCGGGCGCGCTCGGCGACGTAGAAGATCGTGCACGCCTCCTGCCCCAGGAGCCACTTGTGCGCGTCGGCGGCGAGCACGTCGATCGCGGTCTCCGAGACATCGAGCGGCAGGGCGCCCAGCCCCTGGATCGCGTCCACGACGAAGAGAATGCCTCTCTCCCGGCAGAGCTCGCCGATCTCCTCGATGGGATAGACGTATCCATTGTGGAAGGCGACCCAGGAGACTGCGACGATGCGCGTGCGCGCGTCCACTTTCTCGGCGATGTCATCCACCGTGACGCGCCCCTCCCGGCTTCCCGCCAGGCGGTAGGTCACGCCACGCTTCTCCAGAAGCTTCCACGGATAGAAGTTGGCCGGGAACTCGATGTCGTCGCCGACGACGTTGTCCCCGCTCTTCCAGTCGAAGCTTCGGGCGACGACGTTTAATGCCCAGGAGGTCGAGGGAAGAAACGCGATCTCGGAAGCGTGGGCTCCCAGGAACCGGGCCGCCTTCTGCCTCGTCGAGTCAATCGTGGCATACCACTGCCGCCAGTCGGCCGCTCCGCGGTCGCGCGTGTTCTCGACATGTGCCGTGATGGCGTCGGCCACGCGGCGGGGCAGCGGCGCCACCGCGGCGTGGTTGAAATAGACGAGGTTCTTGCGGACGGGAAACTCGCGGTCGAGATTTTCGGCGGAGAAATCGAACGACACGATCGGCTCGGCGCTCAGTGGAGAGCCGACAGCTGACCGACGCCGTCCCCGTCCGCGCGGGTCGCCGCCGGAATCTCGTTTGGCCAGAACGGGATTGCGCCCTCCTGGGCCGAGACGGGCACCCCGCTCAGGAGAACGGCGCGTATGGAGAGCGGGCCGAATCCCCTCGCCTGCCGGCAGAGGGCCAGGGTGAGGGATTGGCTGGAGTCACCGACATTTCTCTTCATCGCCCCGTCACATTTCTCCTTCGGTTGCGATAACACTAGCAAAGTGACCATGGCACTCCCCACCGACGAGATCCTCCTGGCTGCCTTTGCGAAAGGCGACCGGGAGGCCTTCGACCATCTGGCGAGCCGTTACGCTGGGCTGCTCGACGCCTACTTCCGGCGGCGGCTCGCCGACCCCGGTCGCGTCGAGGAACTCCGGCAGGAGACGCTTCTCGCGCTCTACTCGATTCTGCCGTCCTACCGCGAGAAAGGGAGATTTCGGTCGCTCGTCTTCTCGATCGCCTACCGTAAGCTCGCTTCGTCGCTCCGCTCGGAGAGGTCATTCGCCTCGCTTCCGACTGAACTCGCGGCGGCGCCGCGGGATGCTGAAGCGTTCGAGGTTCGTGCCGCCGTGGACGAGCTTCCCGAGCGTCTGCGCGAGGCCTTGCTGCTGACGCGTTTCGAGGGTCTGACGGCTCTTGAAGCGGGGGAGGTTCTCAGCTGCTCCGCCGACGCGGTGCGCGCGCGCGTCTATCGGGCGAAGACTCTGCTCGCACGCAAGTTCAAGGATACGCGGAGGAGCCAATGACTCACGAAGAGTATCTATCGCGCCTGGACGACTTTTCCGACTCGACCGCTGACCTGCAAGCGGTACTGGCCCACGCAACCTCGTGCAAGGCTTGCCGCAGAGAGCAGCGCCTCGCCGAGAGAGTGCTTTCGTGGCTCGACCCGCCGCGCCAGTCTCGCGCGGCCGGGGTTGGACTCTGGATCGCGGCCGCCGCCGTGCTGGTGGTTATCGGCATCGGCCTGCGGCAGCCATCGAGCACTCCCGCGAAGTCTCCAGACGCAAAGCCGCAGGCGCGCTACCGCGTCGTTGGCGACTCCTCCGGTGTCGTGGCGTACACGCCCGGAGGCGTCGTCGTTGGCACGGCCGTGACTTCGTACGAGAAAGGGGTGATCCGATGAAGCGGATACTCCTGGCTGCTCTCGTTGCTATCTTCTCGCTGGGCGCCGCCTCCGTGAGCTTCGACCCGCGAGAGCCCATCACGGTGGACCTGAAGGACGCGAGAATCACGGACGTTGTCCAGACCCTGGGGGCACTGGCGAATCTGCCGGTCGTCATCGACCCGGGGATCGAGGGGAGGATGACGCTGCAGATGGAGGACGTTCCGTTCGAGCAGGCCCTCTCGATCATCTCGCAAAACGTCGGACTGTTCCTGCGTGTGGAGGAGGGGAAGCTCGTCGCGTCGCGCTCGGCAACGGCCCTCTTTACTGCCGCGAACCTGCCCGGACAATTCCGCGATGCCGCAAGAATCCCGGTGACCGAGTACTCCCAGGCGTTTTCGGGGTTGCCGCGCATCATTTTGCGAACGCGTTGGGAAGGAATCGAAAGCTGCTACGAACTGGATTTCCGGGAAAGGACACCGCCGAGCGTTTTGGTGTCGGTGGGGCCCGCTGGCCGGGGCTCCATGCTCCGCGTGACGCAGTTCGGGTACGAACCGGTCAGCAAGTGGCGATATCTGGCCGTCGAGGGACAGCAGTTCCGATCCTCTCTGGGCCTCGGGCCAGCTCATGGGGCATACGTCGAAGACACGGATGAGCCGAGATACGTGGAGTTCTCGAATCTCAAGAATCCGGGGGAGGAATGCGCTTCCCCGGAGCAACACCGTTCATCGCGCGACAAGACCATCGGGTTGCGCCTCGAAGTGCGGGAACGCGCCGGAGGAAACGCGGGGGATGTATTGATCGACAACCGGATCCAGATGGAAACGGGCCAGAGCTTCTCCGTGCGTTCTCAGATCTTCGATGAGAACGCGAGTCACCGACGAGAGGTGGTCGTCGACGGCTATGTCTCCAAGGATGGCCGATTCGTGACTGCAGCGCTAATCGCGAACGCAACCTGGACGGATCCTCGGGATGGAGCGGAGTATGTGTTCGCTCAGCCGAGCTCGACGCGAGTCGATTTCCATCCGCTCAAGTCGGAGGGAGCGACTGTCACGAGCCTGGCCCCGGGTATCGCAACGCCGCGGACGCTCGTGTTGAGGATCTTCCTCGACGACGAAAAACGGGGCGCGGCCGAGTGAGGGCCGCGCCGCGAGGCAGACTATTCGGCGACGGTGAAGGGCGCGACGGCCGCCGTCTTCTCCCAGACCATCGCGAGCTTGCCCCCCTTCTCCGTCATGTCCACAAAGCCGATCGAAAACTGGTCCACCGAGACGGCGGGCGTGATCATCTTCATCGGCGCGCGCACGACGTCGTACTTGGCGTCGTAGCCGTAGGAGCCCCAGATCTTCGTCTTTTCGTTCGGGTCATACTTGTCCATGGTGGGCTGTGTCGAGACGATGAGCGTCCAGCCCGATTCCTTCAGGTCCACGAAGAGGTCGTACTCTCCGGCGGGGATCTTCTTCCCGGCGATCTCGAGCGCTGCTTCGGTTTTCATTTTCGTGGTTTGGTTGGCTCCGACTCGCCACACAGGCGCACCCGCGTTGACCGCCTTGCCGTAGTCGGCGCCCGAGCCGAAGATATTCTGCCGCCCGCGCAGGATCGGCCGGCTGTAGTCCACCTCGATCCACTTTCCTCCTGTGTGGCGGCGCTCGCCCTCCTTGTCCGGAGCGCTCCAGCTTCCGCCGACCTGAGTCGCGGCCGTGCCTCGGGGGCTCGCCGGCTTCTTGTCCTGCGCGGCCACGAGCCCCGCGCACAGGAGCACCGAGAAAAACAACGTGGCGGATTTACTCAGACGCATAGATTTCCTCCTCAAGTGACAGTTATGAATTCCCGATATTGGGCCCCAAGCATATCGGGAAACCCCCCGGGGCGCGTTTCCGCATGCTTTATGCTCTCCGCGCCGTGAACAGGCTCTTCCAGGAACCGACGTCGCCGATTTCCGTCCGCCGCCGCCAGCTTGCCCTCTCTCTCTCCGGATGCGTGCTGCTGGCCGCTGTTCTCGCCCTTTCCGGTCTCGGTGTGCGCCCGCTGATCAGCCCGGCCGAGGCGCGCTACGGTCTGGTCGCCCGAGAGATGCTCGAGAGCGGCGACTGGGTCCAGCCCCGCCTCAACCACGTTCGCTTCTACGAGAAGCCGCCGCTGACTTACTGGTGCGTTGCCGCCTCGTACCGGCTCTTCGGGTTCAACGAGTTTGCCTCCCGGCTGCCGAGCGCCCTCGCCTATGTCGGGACGGCTCTGGTGACCTACCTTCTGGCCTTCGAGCTGGTCGGCTTCGGGACCGCCCCACTCGCCGCGCTCATCTACGCGACCTCCCTCGGGC
>JBOGJN010000144.1:0-1882 GCA_050745445.1 Thermoanaerobaculia bacterium | reverse complement strand
GTTATAGCGCGGGTGTGCGCGGAGGAAAAAAGCTATGGTATTGCGCCGACTACCGGGGTCTTGCGGAGACCCACGATTCGAGCTACCGAACTCTACCCGGCCGAGTGACGCTGACCGTGGAGGAAATGGCGGGGCCAACGCAAGGGGAGGACAAGCGTGGAAGCTCTTGAGGCCGCTAAACAGGGCTCTCACCGTGATTGCAATCATCGGGCTTAGCGCCGGCGGCGGACCGGCGCTCGCCGATGACCGGGGGGAGATCAAGGAGTTGCGCGAGACGGTGAAGCAGTTGCAACGCCAATTCGATGATCTTCGAGAAAGCTTGTCCACGCCGAGCGAACGGGAGGAAAGCTTAGGGGACGAGGTGAGGACGCTCCGGGAGGAGCTGAGCGAGCTGCGCTCGCGGGCGATGCCGGTGGAACCCGTCGCAGAGATAAAGCAAATCCCCGAATGGGTCTGCGAGCATGGGCACACGTTCTCCGCCGCGCCGGAAGGTGGGCGCTGTCCGTTCGATAACACTCCAGTCGTCTCCCGTCTGGAGTATCGAAAGGTAAAGCTCGATCGCCGCGAGACGGTCTCGGAGAAAATCGAAGCCCGGCTCGCCGAAGACGCGCGCCGCGGCGTCGCGATCGGCCTCTCCGCCACCGGCATCGTGCAGCAGACCGCCGGCGCAGGGCCTGACCGGCTTCGGGGCGTCGGCTCCGCGGACGTCACTTTGCTCGCGCGTCCCGCCCTGGAGACCACCTTTTTCGTGGATCTCGAAGCCATCGGGGGTGACGGACCCGATCCCTTCCTGGGCTCGGCCTCGGGTCTCAACGCCGACGCGGGATCTCTCCAGGATTCGGATCTGGCCGACCGGGTCAGCCTGCGCGAAGCCTGGCTGGCGGCGACGCTCTTCGGAGGTCACCTGAGTGCCGTCGCTGGAAAGCTCGACCTCACGAACTACTTCGACCGTAACGCCGCCGCCAACGACGAAACCCACCAGTTCATCTCGGGCATGTTCGTCAACAATCCGCTCCTCGGCCAACCTGTCCAGGGCGTAGGCCACCAGGCGAACGCCCCAGGGCTCTATTTCGCCTGGGATACGTTTCGCGAGCTCAAGTTCGGGATCGGGGCACAGGCGCCCGAGGACTCGGGCGACGCGCTCGGCCGGACCCCGTTTCTGATCGGCGAGATCGACTACTCGACCTCAATGCTCGGGGGGCCCGGCAACTACCGGGTGTGGGGCCGGCGCAACGGCGGAGACGATCGTTCCGGCGCAATCGGTGCCAACTTCGACCAGCTGGTAGGCGCCCGGGCTCGTGGTTTCGGTCGATACGGCTTTCAATTCGGCGGCCGGGAACGAGATCGGCACGCGTGGAGCCTCGGGCTCGGGCTGCGAACTTTGCCGGCCCTCCGTCCCCGGGACGAGACCGGCCTCGCCTACGGCTGGCTGCGCGCGGCCAACGGCCGAGTCGAGGATCTCGCAGAGATCTACCACCGTTTCTACGTGACCGATCACCTCTCTCTGAGCCTGCTCGCGCAGTACGCCTTCCACCTCGCTGGCGACGAGGAGATAGCGCCGCTGGAGGGCGTTTTCCTTGGCGGTTTTCGCACCCAGGTGAATTTCTGACATTAAGAAAAGGAGAATTGAAATGAAGACAGACGCAGGATGGAGAGCGCGGCGGATCGCCGTCGCGCTCGCGACGTGCGGGACCTTGATGATCGCTGCCTTGCCAAGCCGGGCGGCGGGAGTGGACGCACGCACGACGCTCTTCGTCACCAACCGGGACTCGAGCGACGTCACGATGATAGACACCGGACGCGACCGGATCGTGGGCCGGATCGCGCTCGGCGAGCGGGTCAATCCCCACATGGCGATGGTCACTCCCGACGGCAAGCGCCT
>JBOGJN010000143.1:0-1554 GCA_050745445.1 Thermoanaerobaculia bacterium | reverse complement strand
GCGCGCTTGGCGAACATCTGCGGGCCCGCGATCGTGTCGACGCGCACGGTCACGCCGGCTTGCTTCGCGAAGACCTCGGCCTGGCGACGCAGCTCGTCGTCCGAGGCCGGCACGAAGTGATTGAACGACAGGAACGTCAGCTCACGCTTCTGGGCGAAGGCCGGGGCCTTGCCGAGCGCGAGCCACGAGGCCAGCCCGGCCGTGGTGGCGGCGGTCGTGCGGAGGAAGTAGCGGCGGTTTACTACACGGAACCCGGATCGTTCCATCCGAAGGGCCCTCCGTCTGGGTCGGGAGATCTCAGGACATCGGCGAGAACTTTAGCGCGCTCGTCTCACCCCCCTCGGGGAAGGGTATCTATACTACGGTCGAGTTGGACCCTTGTAGCCCCGGGGAGGGGTGCTGTCAAGGAGGACGTGGGGGCGGCCCGCGCGACGAGGCTCTCGCTCGGTCGGCGGGGCCGGTCAGTAAGGTGAGCTAGCCCTTGACCGCGCCCGCGGTGAGGCCGGAGACGTAGTAGTCGAGGAAGAAGACGTAGATGGCCACGATCGGCACAGAGGCCAGCACCGCGCCCGCCATGAGCGACCCCCAGTAGTAGATGTCACCGCGGATCAGATCCGCGGTCACGCCCACAACAGCCGTCTTGTTCGCGGACTGGGAGATGAAGGTGAGCGCGTAGGTAAACTCGTTCCAGGTCAGCGTGAAGCCGAAGAGGGCGCTGCAGACGATTCCGGGAATGGCCATGGGCAGCACGATGCGCACGAGCGTCTGCATGCGGCTGGCGCCGTCCACCAGGGCGCACTCCTCCACCTCCTTCGGGATCGTGCGGAAGTAGCCCATGAGGAGCCACGTCGAGAAGGGGACCAGGAAGGTCGGGTAGGTGACGATCAGGGCCCAGATGGTGTCCGAGATGCCGAGCCAGACCACCACCTGGGACAGAGGGAGAAACAGGAGGGTCGTCGGCACGAGATAGGTGATGAAGACGGCCGTCCCGAACGTGGCGACCCCGGGAAACCGGAGCCGCGCCAGGCTATACCCGGCCAGGATCGCGATGACGAGCGAGACCGAGGTGGCGACCACGCTGATGATGAGGCTGTTCAGCATCCACGTGAGGAACTCGGTCTTGAAGAGGAGATAGCTGTAGTGCTCGCCGATCACGCCCGTCTGGATGAGGAAGGGCACCGCCTTGAGGTTGTACAGCTCCGCGTCGTTCTTGAACGACGTGATAACCATGAAATAGACGGGGAAGATCGCGAACAGGATGAACGGCACGATGTTCGCGTAGCCGAACGCCGACGATCGGATCCGCGCCCCGCGGCTTCGCAAACCGATCTGCATCTCAGTCCTTCCGGATATAACGGAGCTGGATGAAGACGAAGGCGGCGAGCGCCGGGAACAGGAAAAGCGAGATCGCCGCGCCCTGCCCCAGGTTGCCGCCGGTCAGGCCGACCTGGTAGGCCAGGGTCGCGAAGAGATGCGTGGTGTTGACCGGCCCGCCCCGGGTGAGCACCTGGACGATGGCGAAGTCGGAGAACGTGAAGATGGTGGAGAAGAGGA
>JBOGJN010000142.1:0-5615 GCA_050745445.1 Thermoanaerobaculia bacterium | reverse complement strand
TCGATCCTGGGTTTTGGCCTCGTGCTTTTCTCCTACACGGTCGTCAATCTCTACTTCAGCCGGACCCACACGTTCCGATGAACAGCGCTTCCGAGGCCCGGCTGATGATGCTCGGGTGGAACTTCCGGGTGGCCGAGGCCGCGGTCCGTCAGCGCCTGGCCTTCACGGCCGAGGAAGTGCGGGAAGGTCTTCGCGCGCTCCTGGGCCGCGGGCTCGCGTCGGAAGGCGTGATCGTCTCGACTTGCCACAGAAGCGAGATCTACGGCCTCTGCGATCTGGGGCGCAGCGGCGAAGATCTGACCCGCTTCGTCTCCGAGTGGCGTGGCCTGCCCCTCCCGGAGCTTTCGCGCTCACGCTTCCAGCGGGAGGGAGCGGACGCGGTCCGACACCTCTTCCGCGTCGCGGCGGGGCTCGACTCGATGGCTCTGGGGGAAAGCGAGGTGCTGGGCCAGGTCCGTCAAGCCTTGCGTCTGGCCCGCGAGTCGGGCGCCACGCGCGCGGTCCTGCATCGGCTTTTCGAAAGCGCGGTGGCGGCGGGCAAACGGGTGCGCCGCGAAACGGAGATCGCCGTCCACCCCCTCTCCATCCCCTCGATTGGATTCGAGCTGGCCACGAAGGTGTTCGGGGATCTCTCCGAGAGAACGGTGCTCGTGCTGGGCGCGGGGGAGGCCGGTTCGCTTTTTGCGAGACATGCGGTCGAGGCCGGCATTCGCGATCTGAGGATCGCCAACCGCACGCCCTCGACTGCCCGGGATGTCGTCGAGCGCCTCGGCGGGATTGCCGTGCCGTGGGAGAACGTGAGGCGCGAGCTTGCCACCGCCGACGTGGTGGTCGGGACGACGGCGAGCCCGGCGCCCGTGATCACGCGGGAGGACGTGGAGAACGCCATGCGGCAGCGCCGGGGCAGGCCGATGTTCTTTCTCGATCTGGCCGTGCCGGTGGACATCGACCCGGACGTGGCGACGATCTACAACGCGTTCCTTTACGGGATCAATGATTTGGAGGAGGTCGCCTCCGAGAATCGGCGCCGGCGGGCGCGCGAAATCCCTCGCGCAGAGGCCATTCTGGATCAGGAGCTGGAGAAGTATCTGTCCTGGTTCGGAAGTCTCTCGGTCGTTCCGACCGTGACGGATCTGCGGCGGCGCATGGAAGAGATCCGCGACGGCGAGCTGGCGCGCGTTCCGGCCGAGGAACGGGAGCGTTTCCGTACGTTCGCCGACTCGATCGTCGCCAGACTCTTGCATGAGCCGATGCGCCGGCTGAAGGCCGAAAGGGATGCCTCGCGCAAGCTCGACCGGGTCGAGGCGATCCGCCACCTGTTCGATCTGGACCGTGAGGAGTAGGACGAGGGTGGTAGGAGGTAGGTAGTAGGGAAGTGAACACCGGATTCTCCGCCTACGTCCTACGTCCTACGACCCACGTCCGCGCGCAATGAAAATCCGGCTCGCCTGCCGGGCAAGCGCGCTCTCCCGAGCGCAGGTGGAAATCGTCGCCCGGGCGCTTTCGAAACAGGCGCAAGTCGAGGTCGCGACCTACCAGACCACGGGCGACCGGCTCTCGCACCTAGATGCCGCAATCCGGGGTAAGGGCATCTTCACCAGGGAGATCGACGAGGCCCTGCTCACGGGCCGGGCGGATGTGGGGGTCCACAGCCTGAAGGATCTTCCCTCGGAGATGCCCGAAGGCCTGGTCCTCGCCGCCGTGCCGGTTCGGGAGGACCCGAGCGACGCGTTAGTCTCCCGCCCGCACCGGACCTTCGCGGACCTGCCCGAAGGGTCCCGGATCGGGACCGGCAGCCCTCGCCGCCGCGCGCAGCTTCTGGCCGCGCGTCCGGACCTCGAGATAGCGGAGGCGCGCGGCAACGTGGACACGCGCATCCGGCGACTCGCGGAGGGGCGCTGGGACGCGATCGTTCTAGCTCGCGCCGGACTCGCGCGTCTGGGTCGGCTCGAGGAGGTCTCGGAGGTTTTCTCGAGCGAGATTCTGCTTCCGGCCGTTGGGCAGGGAGCGCTCGCTCTCGTCATCCGGCACGGCGATGAAAGCACGGAGGAAATCCTGGCCGGTCTGGACGATCCGGCGTCCCACCGTGCGGCTCTGGCGGAAAGAACGCTGCTGCGCTGTCTCCAGGCCGGCTGCCGGGCCCCGCTGGCCGGTCTCGCGACGGAGAAGGACGGCCGGCTCAAACTCTCGGCCGGTGTCTTCTCGCTCGGCGGCGACCGAGTTTTGCGGGAAGAAGGAAGCGGTCCAGCCGAAGAGCCCGAAGCGCTCGGTCGGGCGGTGGCGGAGAGGCTGCTCGCGCGGGGCGCCGCGGAGCTGATCGGCCAGGCCCGAGCTTGAAACCCCGGACCCTGGTTGTCCGTTCGGGCGCCAACCCCTTTCTCTCGCTTGGAGGAAGCTCACACATAGAAATCGTCGAGAAGGTGAGTCACTCGATCGCGCCGGTCGAGCCGGACCTCCGGGTCCTCGAAGCCCACGCCGACCTCGCCGTCCTCACAAGCCAGGTGGCCGTCGAGAGGCTCTTCTCCGACAATGACCTCGCGAGCCTCTTCCGAAAGGCGATCGAGGGAGGGCAGGTGGCGGCCGTCGGGTCCGTGACCGACGAGGCGCTCCGCCAGAAGGGGGTCTCTCCGGCAATCGTGGCTAATGGCTCCGCGGAGAGTGTTCTGGCGAAACTTCCGAGGCATCTCTCCGGGTGGAACGTCTTGCTCCCGTGCGGCGAAGACGCGTCACCCGAGCTTCCGGAGGGCCTCCGTTCCCGAGGCGCGCGCGTCGCCGTTCTCACGCTCTACCGAAAGGTGGCGAGACCCGCGGATCCGGAGCTCCGGCGCGAGATTGTCCAGAGACCCTTTGCGGCCTTTTGCACGACATCTCCGTCGGCCGCCCGTTGGCTCTTCTTCGGACTGGGCGAGCCCGCCGCGGAACGGCTTCGACGGACCCCCGCCGTGGTCCTGGGCCGCTTGACCCGTCGGTTTCTGGAGTCACACGGCGTTCAACGGGTCCTGGTGACCGAAGAGGCCCACTTCTCGGCTGCCGTGCGGCTGCTCGAAAGGCTTGCCGCCGAGGAAGGGCAAGCATAGATTCAGCCGCCGTGAGTCCGTTTCCGGCGACACGTCTGCGGCGGTTGCGGCGCACGCCGGCCTCGCGCGCGCTCGTGCGCGAGACGCGTCTGTCCGCGGACCGGTTCCTCGCGCCCCTCTTCGTCCGTCACGGCAAGAGGCTGCGCGAAGAGATTTCCTCGCTCCCCAGCGTGTTCCGCGTCTCTCCCGATGAGGCGGTGGCGGAGGCGCAGCAGGTCCACGCGCTGGGAATCCCCGGCGTGATCCTCTTCGGAATCCCGGAGAGGAAAGACGACTCGGGAAGCGAGGCCTCCGACGATTCGGCGGCCGTGCAGGAGACCATCCGGCGGCTCAAGAAGGAAGCGCCGGGTCTGCTGGTCGTCACGGACGTGTGTCTGGATGAATACACGGCGCACGGGCACTGCGGTGTCGTCAAGGACGGGAGGGTGGACAACGACGCCACGCTGCCTCTGCTGACGAAGATCGCGCTGTCGCACGCGCGCGCCGGGTCAGATGTCGTGGCACCCTCCGACATGATGGACGGACGGGTCGCCGCGATTCGCCGTGGACTGGACGAGCAAGGCTTCTCGGAAGTCGCGATCCTGGCCTATTCGGCCAAGACCGCCTCGGCGTTCTACGGGCCCTTCCGCGAGGCGGCGGGTTCGGCGCCGAAGTTCGGCGACCGCCGCGGCTACCAGATGGATCCCGCCAACCGCCGCGAGGCGATGCGGGAGATCGCCCTCGATCTCGAAGAAGGGGCCGACGCGGTGATGGTCAAGCCGGCTCTGGCGTACCTCGACGTGATCCGGGAGGCTCGCGAACGCTTCGACGCTCCCATTGCCGCCTACAACGTCTCGGGGGAGTACGCCATGGTGAAGGCGGCCGCGGCCAACGGCTGGATCGAGGAGAAACGAATCGTTTACGAGATCCTGACCGGCATCCTCCGCGCCGGCGCCGACTTCATCCTGACCTACCACGCGAAAGACGCGGCGAAGTGGCTCCGGGAAGATTGATTCATTGCTCCATTGATTCATTGACTCATTGAGCCCGACCAGGACTTGCCGTGACGCAATGAACCGATGATTCAATGACTCAATGAATCAATCTAAGAAGCCGCGCGGGTCCTCTCGTTCCAAAGCGCTCTTTCGCCGCGCGCGGAAACTCATGCCGGGAGGCGTCAGCTCTCCGGTCCGCTCTTTTGCCTCGGTGGGCGGGGACCCCTTCTTCGTGATCTCGGGCCGCGGGGGCAGAGTGCGTGACGCGGACGGACGCTCCTACATCGACCTGGTCATGTCCTACGGTCCCCATCTCTTCGGCCATGCGCCCACCTTCCTCCGCCGGGCGCTTTCCCGTGCCAGCCGCCGCGGAACCTCTTTCGGGGCTCCGACCGAGGCGGAGATACGTCTGGCCGAACGCGTGGCCCACGTTGTCCCCTCAATCGAGATGGTTCGTTTCGTCAATTCGGGCACCGAAGCGACCATGAGCGCCGTGCGGCTGGCCCGGGCGGCGACGGGGAGAAAACGCATCATCAAGACGGAAGGGGGATACCACGGCCACGCAGACGGCTTCCTGGTGTCGGCCGGCTCGGGTGTCGCGACACTCGGCATCGCCGGCAGCCCGGGGGTCCCGGACGAGGTTGCTGCGCTGACCTCGGTCGTCCCGTACAACGACACCGGAGCGCTCGAGGCTGCCTTCAGGCGCTTTCCCGTCGAGATCGCCGCGGTGATCCTCGAGCCGGTCGCCGCCAACATGGGAGTCGTGCCTCCGCGTAGCGGTTACCTCGAGGCGGTGCGCGAGCTGACCCGGCGGCACGGCGCGCTTCTGGTCTTCGACGAAGTCATCACGGGATTTCGCCTGGCGGCCGGCGGAGCGCAGGAGCGCTACGGCGTGCGGCCGGACCTGACCACGCTCGGAAAGATCCTGGGAGGGGGACTGCCCATCGGGGCTTACGGCGGCCCCCGGGACCTGATGGAGAAGGTCGCGCCGTCCGGTCCCGTTTACCAGGCGGGCACGCTCTCCGGAAACCCGCTCGCGATGGCCGCCGGCATCGCGATGCTCCAGGAGATCGAGCGCCGGCCTCCCTATGAGGAGCTGGAGCAGAAGGGCGCTCGACTGGAAGCGGGAGTCCGCGCGGCCATCGGGCGCGCCGGGTTGGGCGACCGCGTGACCTACGCGCGGTTCGGCTCGCTCTCGACTCTCTTCTTTGCTCCCGGCCCGATCGAGGACTTCGCGTCGGCGAAGCGATCCGACACCCCGCGTTACGCCGCCTTCTTCCACGCGATGCGCGAGCGCGGTGTTTTTCTGCCGCCGTCTCAGTTCGAGGCGTGGTTCTTGTCCACCGCGCACACGGAGGCGGACCTCGCGCGAACGCGTCGCGCCATCGAAGAGAGTCTGGCGAGAGCTTTCGCGGCGGAGGGGGAGGCCATGTCTGGTAGCCTCTCGACAACCGGCGGGAAGGAAGCGTAAAGAGGGTGGCCAACCAGATGGTATCCGGGCAGAAGCAGTGGTTCGGGCACCCCCGCGGACTCTCCACCCTCTTTTTCACGGAGATGTGGGAGC
>JBOGJN010000141.1:0-15867 GCA_050745445.1 Thermoanaerobaculia bacterium | reverse complement strand
GGCAAACCCCTCGTGATCTCGTGCGTGATACCCGACGCATAGACCGGAACCCGAGTGCCTTCCTCCAAGCCCCAGGCGTGGTCCGGGTGCGCGTGCGAAAGGAAGATCGAGTCCGGACGGATCTTCGACAGGAGACCCTTGCGGTTCTGGCCAAAGTCGCACAACAGCCGGAACCCGTCCGCCTCGACCGTGAAGGCCGAGTGCCCCGAGTGCGCCCGCGAGCGCTCCTCGACATAGCCCTTCGTGCCGTAAAAGTGGAGCCGCATCCTCGAGAGTCTAGAATGCGGCCGTGAGGTTTGGGTCGCTGCGGCTCGACATCGTCCGCGAGGGGAATTTCCGCTTGGACGGCGGCGCCATGTTCGGCGTCGTCCCGAAGGTGCTCTGGGAGAAGAAGTTTCCCGCGGACGAAAAGAACCGGGTCGCGCTCGCCACCAATTGTCTGCTCGTGCGCGGGAAAGACTTCACGGCGGTCGTCGAAAGCGGCATCGGCGAGAAATGGGACGAGAAAGCGCGCGAAGTCTATGCGATTGAGCACGAGACGACGCTGCCCCGGGCTCTCGCGGCTCATGGGGTCCCCCCCGAGGCCGTGGACGCTCTCGTGATCTCTCATCTGCATTTCGACCACGCCGGTGGCGCGACACGCCGCGAGAAGGGACGAGTCGTGCCGACGTTTCCGAATGCCACTCTGTATGTTCAGGAGGCGGAGCTTGCCCACGCCCGCTCTCCCAACGAGCGGGACCGCGCCAGCTACCTGCCCGAGAACTGGGAGCCCTATGAGGAGGCCGGGAGGCTCGAGGCGGTCTCCGGAGAACGGGAGATCCGGCCGGGTCTTCGGGTTGTCCCCCTGCCGGGCCACAGCCCCGGGATGCAGGCCGTCCGAATCGACTCGGAGGGGAAGACCGCCTTCTACTTCGCGGACGCCCTCCCGACAACGGCGCACGTCCCGATCGCCTGGATCATGGGCTACGACCTTTACCCCGTGGAATTGATCGAGAACAAGAAGCGCCTGCTCGCGCAGGCCGTGCGCGAGCGTTGGCTCTGCATCTTCGAGCACGACCCGGGCGTGCCTTGGGGACGGATCGTAGACGAGCCGAACGGAAAGCGAGGCGTCCACGTCGTGCCGGTCGGACAGGCAGTGTTTTAGCGACCAGACTTCAAACCGCGATGTTGCACCCATTTCAACGCTGTCGCGAGTAATTCTTTCGCCGAGTGGATGTATCCGGTTCGAGGCCAGAGAATCGTCGTTGTCGATCCCACTGGGAACGATCTCAAGAAGCGCGCCAGAGGAGCCATCGCAACTAAGTGGGACAACTCGAAGAAGAAGGCCGGATGGCGCTCCAGACAGGGCGATCGAGAAGACATCCTGGAAAGAGATCGCCGGAAAACTGTTCCGCCCCGAGAACCGAGAAGAGTGATCAGGCTTCCCCGACCCGCGCCGACCACCAGACACCTTGCTACTCCTGCGTCCCTCCTGGCAGGGGCAGGGCCTTGAACTTTCGGACATTCAGAGCCTTCCACTGAAGGAGCGGATGGGCACGAATGAGGCCCTGCTGTGCGGAGTCTTCCGTCAGGAGCTGGGGAGCAACCCGGCCCTGATCGCACAAAAGATCGAGAAACTCGCGCTCGTTTCGAGTCCAGGCGAGAAGTCGCTCCGCGGCCATCCCGCAAACGGCGTTCAGCCGATCAGCCAGTTCGTTCGCGCCCGGGAGCGACGAGGGCTCCTTCACGCGCAGCAGCGGGAGGAGGCTGCTCCGGATCTCTTTGGTCGAAACGCCAATACCTTTCGGATCGATCGTACGCACGTCTCGGCGACTGCCGGCCGCGTACACGAGGAAAGCGAAGCGAAATCCGGGCCTGTCAAGAAGGTCCGGCGCCACTCCCAAGAGCTGGGAGGCATCGAACGCGTCTCGGGCTGCTCGGCGCGTGAGAAGCGCGGCGAACTTGCCCGCCGCGATCTCCTCGATGGTCAAGATGGGAACAGATTCGGCCTGGGCGTCCGGTGGAAAACGAGGTCGCTGATGCTCGATTCCAAGGAGCGGGACTCGCAGCAAGAAGTTCAGGTCCAGCTCGAGCGACCCACTGCCGCCCGCAGCGCCGGAATACTGGAGACGAAATTTTCCACCGGCATGGTCCTGCGGTACGCGCCGCACAGCACATCCTTCCCGTTCGCAGCAGGCGGCCACAGCCGCTTCGAATCGTGGCCTCGCGGCTTGCATCTTCGAGAGGTCTGCTGTTCCGACGTAGTTGACGTCGATGTCGACGGAGAGCCGAGGAACGTCCAGGAAAAACAGGTTCAGTGCGGTCCCGCCCTTGAGAACCCAGGCGCTTTGCAGCTCCGGATGGCGAGCGAGCCGATTCAGGATCGCGTCGAGATAAAGAACTTTCTCAACGACATCCTCGCGAAATCCCGTCGCCGATGCCGTCCGACGCACTCTCGACGTACAGATCACCGGACAGCCTCCCACTCCCCTTCAACGAGCGGGGGCGGCGCCATCAGGTTCCAAGACGCGACCAGCCGTCCTTGCCCCGAGCGGTCCATGTAATGCGGCCGACGGGGACGGAGAGCTCTCAGGGCATCGAGCGCGTTCGCCGGAACCGAGAACTGCTCGCGGTGCTGATCGAGAAACAACCCTACCTTGGCGGCAAGCGTCGCGCGGGCACGCAGACGGACATACCGCAGAACCTCCGACAGATCGAGAAGCGGGATTCCCCCGAGCGATCGCCACACCTCCTCGAGCCCGCCCGCGAGGTCCGGGCGATCGAGCACATCGACGGCCGTCCTCTCGAGCGACGTCACTCGGCAAGGCAGTCCGCGCCGTTCGAGCTCCGTCGTGGACACATCCGCCATGCCTTTTCGTTGAAGAGCAAGCGGCACGGCGACAGGCATAAAGCGCCGCCCGCGGAATGTCAGCGGCTTGGTCTTTCGCCGGGTCAGGAAGTAGAGACGTTCGTAAACACTCTGGGCATATCCATGAGCCTCGAGCGCCGTGTGGTAGCCGAGCACGGCGTCCGGGGCCAGACGGCTGACAACGAGAAGGAAATCGACGGAGCTTGTCGCCGCAGTTTCTCCCGGCCCAACGGCGACAAAGACTCCTTGCTTGACCCTCCCGATCCGGCCCGCGCGCAGGTATCGCCTGAGGTGAGAATCAGCAGTCTGGCTTGACTTCGGCGTCTGAGCCCTTAGAGCAGCCAGAAACTCCCCCCGCGTAAACACGGGGTGGCCTGCCAGGAAATCGAGGACTTTCATTTGATAATTATCTCTAAGAAAGGCAATATTTTACCAATCTCGGAGATAGTTATCAAATTTTCCTGGGTCGCCGCGGCCAACGAGCGTTTTCGACACCAGCCGCGGGCAGGCTCTAGACTTCCCGCAACGCGTTCACGATCTTGAGTCTCGCGGCGCGCCAGGCGGGGAAACAGCCGCCCAGGAGCCCCATCGCGAGCGAAAAAGCGACCCCTCCCGCGATCAGCGGCGGCGTCATCCGAAAGTTGAAGAGCACCTCCGAGAAGGTCCGGAAGTTCATCGTTCCGGTCGGCCTGGTCAGAAACGTGCTGAACACACCGTACGTCAGCAGGACACCGAGGATTCCGCCGGCGAGACACAGCATCAGCGATTCGAGTACGAAGGAGACCAGAATCGACCGGCGCGAGAACCCGATCGCCCGAAGCGTCCCGATCTCGCGGGTGCGAGCCGAGACCTGCGCGTACATCGTGTTCATCGCGCCGAAGGACGCGCCGATCGCCGTGAAGAGTCCGACGATGAAGGCGAGGGCCTTGATGGGGTCACCCGTGATCATTTGCTCGTCGTAATATTTGCGCTCGGTCCTGCCCTCGAGTTTCAAACGCTGGTCGCCCCTGACAACTTCGATGTATCGGCTGGCCGCGTCGGAGTCTGCGGTCCGCACGAACACCGAAGAGTAGATGTCGCGTTTTGTCTGCTGCTGGAGGTCCCGGACATCGGTCCAGATCTCGGACTCGTAGGCGCTGCCCGCGGCGTCGAAGAGTCCGACGATCGTCCATCGGAAGCTGCCGGACTTGATCCTATCGCCCAGGCTCATTCCTGCGAAGCGCCTCGAGAGGTTCCTCGAAACGATCGCCTCGTTGGTACCCGGCTGGAACATGCGGCCATCGACAATCTTCACGGTCGGCCGCATCTCGAGCCCGATCGGGGCCATGCCGCGGACCTGAACGTTCGTGCTCTTGCCGTCCTGGCGGGGGAGGTTGATGAGCGTCAGGAGCTCCGGGGAAATGTACGGTTTCCCGGCCGGGCTCCGCTCGATCCCGGACAGTGCCTGGATCTGGTCCGCCTGGTCACGCGTGATGACGCTCTGCATTTCGGCCTGTGACCCGACCCGCATCGTGATGACATTGCGTGTCGACGCCGTCACCGACAGGGTTCGCGTGACCCCTTGAACGAGTGCCAGGACGCAGAGGAACACCGCCACGACGAGACCGATGACGAAAACAGTCATTCCCGTCGAGACCCTTCGGACGAAAAGGTTGCGGGAGTTGTATTTCAGGGGTATGGCCATTGGGACCTCGTCTCACATGAGGACGTAGGAGGTAGGACGTAGGACGCAGGGATTCCCTACCACCTTCCTCCTACGGCCTACATCCTTCTTTCTCATACTACCTGTCTGAGGCCATCGACGATCTTCGACCGCGAGGAGCGGACCGCCGGCACGAACCCGGCGAGGATCCCGACTCCGACCGAGACCCCGAAGGCCTGGATGAGGGTTGGCAACGTCACCCGGAAATTGATCAGCCAGGCGGAAATCGACGTCTTCGAGCCGACGGCGACGAGCAGCGGGATCAGCACGAACTTGGCGAGACAGACGCCGAGGATTCCGCCCAGCAGCGACATCAGCACCGACTCCGACAGGATGAACGAGAGAATGTGCGCCCGCCGAAACCCGAGCGTCCTCATGACGGCGATCTCGGTGACGCGCTCGCGCGCCGACATCGCGACCGTGTTCGCCACGATCAGCGTCACGGCGAAGAGAACGATCAGCGAAATTCCGCGGATGAGGAGCTTGACGTTCCCCATCATCTCCATGAACTGGAGCTGGAACTGCTTCTCGGTCAACGTCTTCGTCGGGGCGTCGCTGTTCTCGAACATCCGGTCGATCGCGGCCGCGACGCGCGGGACATCCTCTCCGCTGGCGACCTTCAGGTAGTAGAGCCCCGTGTACTTGTCCGCACCGAACCACTTGGACTGATTCAGATACTCGTTGTGAAAGAAGATGTTGCTTTCGTCGCCCGCGCGATACGGGCCCACGTAGATCAAATCCAGGTTGATCGGAATGTACGTTCCCCTGAGGATGATGTGGTCTCCCTTTTTCCATTTGAACTTGTCGGCCAGGTTCTGGCCCGCCACGAAGCCGCTGCGCGTCGCCTTCCACTCGGCGTTGACCGCGGGATTGATCTTCGCGTCGTCGAAGATCTTGTCGAAATAGATGTCCGGGTCGGCCGACAGCTGCCCGATCCAGTTCTCGGGTTTGTCGTCCTTGTAGACACCGCCGAACCAGGTTTCCGGAGACACGGCGACGACGCCGGGGATCTGCTCGATGCGCTGTCTCTGCGAAACCGGAAGAAAGTTCCCAAGGCCCGTGGCGTGCTGGACGACCAGGCGATTCGCCCCCCTGCCTCCCGAGGGGTCCGCCTCCATCGCCTGCAGGAGCGAGGCGAGGACGACGATGAGCACGAGGACGAGCATGATGGAGCTCGCCGTCAGCGCGGTCCGAAGCTTCTTGCGGAAGATGTTTCTCCAGATCAGCACGAGGTACTTCATAGGGTCCTCATCGAGCCGGTCTCCACCGGCTCGTCCGCGTGGAGCACGCCCTTGTCCAGGTGCACCATCCGGTGCGCGCGGGAGGCGGCCCTGGGATCATGCGTGACCATGACGATCGTCTTCTTGAACTCCTGGTTCAGGCGGTTCAAGAGCGTCAGGATCTCCTCGGCCGATTTCGCGTCGAGGTCCCCCGTCGGCTCATCCGCCACCAGGATGGCCGGGTCCGACACGATCGCCCGCGCGATCGCGACGCGCTGCTCCTGTCCGCCCGAGAGCTGGCGCGGGTAGTGGTCCTGCCGGTCGGCAAGTCCCACGATCGCGAGCACCGTCTCCACGTGCTTGCGCCGCTGTGCCTTCTTCAAAGTCGTCAGGAGCAGCGGCAGCTCCACGTTCTCGTAGGCGGTCAGAACCGGAAGCAGGTTGTAGAGCTGGAAGATGAAGCCGATCGTGCGCGAACGCCAGCGGGCGAGCTCTGTCTGCGAGATCTGCGAGATGTCGCGGCCTCCCACGACGATCCGGCCGCGCGTCGCCTGATCGATGCCCGCGATCAGGTTCAGGATCGTCGTCTTGCCGGAGCCCGATGGCCCCATCAAACCCAGAAACTCTCCCTCGGGGACCCTCAGGTTGATGTCGTTTAAGACGGGGATCTCCAGCGTGTCCCGCCTGTAAATCTTCTCGACGTGCTCGATGTCGATGATCATGATGACTTGTTTTCTCCCTCCACGCGCACCCGCTCGCCGTCCCGCAGCATTCCCTCCGCCGGCAGCGTGATGAGTCTTTCGCCCCCCTGCAACCCTTTTGTCACCTCGACCTGCCCCTGGACTTCCCCGGCCGTCTCGACCGGCACAAATCTCGCTCTTCCCTCGAGGACCCGGAAGACGCCGGTCTTTCCGTCGACGGTCGCGATGGCGGCCTTTGGCACCAGGATCCGCGAGCGACTGCTCTTTCCCGCCGTCACTTCGGATGTAAACGAGACCCGGGCCGAAAGGTCCGGCAGAATCCTCTCGTCGGCGTCGGTGAACGCGACCTTGACGCGCACCGTGGCCTTCTGACGGTCCGCGGCCGGCACGATCTGCCGGAGGTAGCCATGGTAGGTCTTGTCCGGAACGGCATCGAGCGCAATCTCCGCCGGCTGTTTCGGCGAGAGCCTGGCCAGGTTCGACTCGTTGACGTCGGCTCCGACATAGAGAGTCGAGAACTCCACGATCGTGACGATCGCGCCCCCGGATCCTCCGCCCGAAGGGGAGGAGCCGAAGGGCGAGACCGCCTCGCCGACGAAGGCTCTCTTGGCCGTAATGACGCCGGCAAACGGAGCGCGGATCTCCGTATAGCCGAGCAGCGCCCTGACGTAGTCCACCCTGGCGCGGGTCGAGGCCTCGGAGGCAACCGCGAGGTCGAGCGCCGACTTCGGGGAGAGCCCGTCCGCGTTCAAGGCCTTCTGCCTCTCCAGCTCCACCTTCGCATTGATCCAGGCCGCTCTTGTCTCCGCCAGCTGGGCGTCCAGATCTGTATGGTCGAGCCGCGCGATGACATCCCCGAACTTGACGTGGGAGCCCTCCGTAACGTTTAGCTCTGTGATCCGTGAGGTGATCTTGGGAGAAAGGTCGGCCTTGCGCTCGGCCTCGACGTACCCCGTGGCCGAAAGCAAGGTTGTGGCCTGCCCCTCCGTCACGACGGAGGCCGTCACGGTCTCGACCTTCTTTGCGCGTAGCGAGCGCCCCGCCAGAAAGTAGGCCGCCACGCCGACGGCCACGATGGCGGCCGCAAGCAGCAGCAGCCACCCTCGCGGGCCGCCCGAGGCCTCCGGCTCGCGCCGGATGCGAAGCGCGGACAGGTCGGCAGGCTTCTCTCTTTCCTGACTCATCGGTCGAAGTCTCGAATCGGGCATTCTATTCGCGTCCGGATCGCTCATACGCGACGCGCCGCCTCCGGGTTTTGCATCCGATCCCTCGGGAGCCGGTACTCACCCCAAACCGCGATATTATGGATATGATGCTGCTTGGCGCGCTGCTTCTTGCCGCCGGGGCGGCCACCCCGCCCGCTCCCGCGACAGCTCCCGCAGGGCGTGACCTTTACCAGATCGAGCTGAAGGGGAAGCAGACGATCTGGTCGGAGGACCGGCCGGTCGAGAATCGAGAACACCTGCTCTTTCACCGTTATCCGGGGGGCGTTCTGATGAGCGTCAAAAAGGCGGACGTGAAGAGCGTCGTCGCGGCCCGGTACGAGGCCTCCCCGGCGAAGACGCTGCGTCCGGGGGAAGCGATTGAGATTGGTCAGACTGGAGGCGGCGCGGAGGCCGCCCCGACTCAAGGCGGTACCCGCTCTTCCGGCTATCGCACGGCAACACCCGGACTCGGCGAGCGCAAGGACGGAACCGCGCTGCTGAATCCCGACCGTCCGTATCGGCCCGACTGGGACACCAGGCAAGTGCCGGGGTTGAACATTGCGCACCCCAATTCTCCCAACGACTACCGCGAGGGGCGCACGACCGGCTTTCCGCCCGCCACCGCCGTCCAGTCATCGCCGGGGGCGCCACCCTCTATGCCAGCCGGCAGCGGCGAGGTGCCGCACTAGGTCGGGCGCCTTCGGCGCCGACCGTCGAGAGTCGAGGGTCTAGAGTCGAGAGTGTCGGGGCTCTCGAGTCTTTACTCTCGACCCTCGACTCTAGACTCTCGACTTCAGATGTGGATGGCGTGGCCGGACACGGCTTCGGCGGCTTCGTGGATCCCCTCGGCCAGCGTCGGATGCGCGTGGATCGTCCGCACGAGCTCCTCGGAGGTCGCCTCGAGCTTCAGAGCGGCTCCGGCCTCCGCGATGAGCTCGGTCGCCTTGGGACCCACGATGTGGACACCTAGCACCTCGTCGTACTTTTTCTCCGCGACGATCTTTACGAAGCCGGAGGTCTCGTTTGTGATCCGCGCCTTTCCGATCGCCGAGAAAGGGAACTTTCCGACCGCCACGTCGTAGCCCCGTTCGCGAGCCACGGCCTCGGTCAGACCGATGGAGGCGACCTCCGGGGCGCAGTAGGTGCAGCCGGGCACCTGGTCATAGTTCAAGGGCCGCGTTTCTCTGCCCGCCATGTGCTCGGCCGCCACGACCCCTTCGGCCGAGGCCACGTGCGCGAGCCAGGGCGTGGGCACGACATCGCCGATCGCGTAGATGCCCGGCACGTTGGTCCGCATGAAGCTGTCCACGCGGATGTAGCCTTTCTCGGTGGCCACACCCGGCCCTTCCAGGCCGATTCCTTCGGACAGAGGCCGCCGGCCCACCGCCAGAAGCATTTTCTCCGCTCGAAAAGTCTCCGTCTTTTCTCCTGATGTTCGCGCGAGAACCTCGACCCCCGAGTCCGTCCTCGTGACGCGCTCGACGCGCGTGTCCACGTAGACGGCGATTCCCTGCCGCTTGAAGGAGGCCGCCAGCTCCCGCGAGATCTCCTCGTCCTCGATCGGCACGATGCGGGGGAGAATCTCGATCACGGTCGTCTTGGACCCAAACCGCGAGAACATCGAAGCGAATTCGACGCCCACTGCTCCCGAACCGATGACGAGCAGGGACTTTGGCACCTCCGCCAGTTCCAGAATCGAGTCAGACGAGAGGACCGCCTTGTGGTCGATCTCGACGCCCGGCAGCGAGTGAGGCGTGGAGCCGGTGGCCAGCACGATGTTTCTGGCCGCGTAGGCCGTCTCGGCGCCGTCGGCCGCGGCGACCGAAACCCTTCCCACCCCTGCGATGCGGCCAAAGCCGGTGACTGCATCGATGCGGTTCTTTTTCATGAGGTAGGCCACACCGTTCGAGCTCTGGCGGACGACCTTCTCCTTGTGCTTCATCGCGAGCGCGAGATCCAGCCGCACCTCCCGCGCCGCCACGCCCACCTCCGCGCCGTGCCGCGCCTCCTCGAGCAGGTCGGCTGTGTGGAGCAAGGCCTTGGTCGGGATGCAACCGCGCAACGTACAGACGCCGCCGAGCCGATTGTCTCGTTCCACGATCAGCACAGACAGGCCGAGCTGAGCCGCGCGGATGGCGGCGACGTAGCCGCCGGGACCCGAGCCGATGATGCAGAGGTCGTAAGACTTCGTTGAGCTCAATCTCTCTTTAGAACCTCTCGGGCGAAGCGGCGGGTAAGCCTATCAGTTCTCAAATTCGAAATTCGAAATTCGAATTTAGGTGTCCACGCCCTCCCCCGGTTTCGTCGGCTCCATCCGGAGCGCCTCGTTGAAGCGGTTGAAGTAGGCGAAGAGTCCGACGACGCAGGCGATCTCGACGATCTCTCCTTCGTCGAAGTTCCGACGCAGCTCTTCGAAAACCGCGTCGGAAACGTTGTTAGCGTCGCGTGTCATCGCGAGACCGAAGCGCAGGGCGGCCTTCTCCCTCTCGTCGAAGGGGCCGTTCTCGAAGTCGAGCAGGCTCGCGATCTGCCGCGTGGTCGCTCCCATCCGCTCTGCCAGAACGGTGTGTGACCGCGTTCAATAGTCGCAGGCGTTGGCGAGCGAGGTCTGGAGCGCCAGGAGCTCCTTCAGCTTCAGCGAAACCGTGCCAGAACCCATGACCGCCGAGAAGTGAGCGTCCATCGTCGAAAGGATCCACGGCCGGTGCGCGAACACCCGATACATGTTCGGGATATTGCCCCTCTCCGCAATCTTTCGCTCGAAGGCGTCGTGCGCGGCGCCGGTGACCTGCGACCGCCCGACCCGGGGGATGCGAGACATGCGTGACTCCTTCTCTTGCGATCCTACTCCGACGACAGGCGAAGGCGAAAGGCGGAGAGGGAACGGCTTGGGTTTTCCGCATAAAATGCGACTCGATGCGGCTCTCGCCGTGGCTTGCCGCTGCCTTCGGAGCCGCCGGGCTCTGCGTGGCGTGTGCAGGCGAGAGGGCGCCCGGCACCGGGGCAATCGCAATCGGTTTCTACGGCGCGCTGACGGGACCGGAGGCCACCTTCGCCCTCTCCGGCAAGAACGGCGCGCGTCTCGCGTTCGAGCAGATCAACCGGGCGGGCGGTGTCCTTGGGCACCGAATCGATCTGCTGGTCGAGGACGACCGCAACGACCCCTCGGAGGCTGCGTCCGCTGTCTCGAAGCTGATCACGCGGGATCACGTCGTGGCGCTCATCGGGGAGAACGCTTCCTCCCGCACGCTTGCGGCGGCTCCGATCGCTCAGAGCTACAGGATCCCGATGGTTTCCCCCTCCTCCACCAACGTCGAGGTGACCCGGAAAGGGGACTACATCTTTCGCGTCTGCTTCATCGATCCGAACCAGGGCAAGGCGCTCGCCCTCTTCGCCCGTCAGACCCTCCGGGCGGCGACAGCGGCCATCCTGGTGGACGCCCGGAGCGACTACAGCGTGGGCCTGGCCGAAGCCTTTCGGGAAAACTTTAAGGCGGCAGGAGGGCGCGTGGTCGCTGAGCTGAAGTATTCGGAGGGAGACAGCGATTTCTCGGCGCAGCTGACAGCGATCCGGCCCGAGAAACCCGATGTCCTCGTCGTCCCGGGTTACTACACGGACGCCGGCCTCATCGCGCGGCAGGCGAAGAGTCTCGGCCTGACCGCCACGCTTCTGGGAGCCGACGGCTGGGACTCGCCCAAGCTCGCCGAGATCGGAGGCGCGGCGATCGAAGGCGCCTACTTCTCCAACCATTATTCGGTCGAGGACCCCTCGCCCGCGGTCCGCAAGTTCGTGGAGGAGTACAGGGATGCGTATGGCTCGCTTCCCGACTCGATCGCCGCGCTCTCCTACGACGCGGCGCGCCTGATCGCAGACGCCATCCGGCGCGCCGGCTCGACGGAAGGCAAACGCCTGCGCGACGCCCTGGCCTCCACCCGAGACTTCCCCGCCGTCACGGGAACCATCACGCTGGACGCCGACCGCAATCCCATGAAACTTCCCGTGATTTTGAGAGTCGAGGGTGGACGGCCACGGTTCGCCGCGTCGGTAGCGCCGTAAGACGGGGCCGGAAGACGGAAGACGTGAGAACGAAGCCTTGGTCTTCTCGTCTCCCGTTTACCGTTTACCGTCTACCGACCTTGAAGCCCGAGAGCAGAGAGGGGAATGCCTTCTTCAAAGCGAGCCGACCGCGTTAGAATCCCATCCGTGGGAACCTATAGGGTCGAGAAGGATGGGTACGCCTTCCTGCTCGATCCCGCAGACGTCCAGAAGCTGAAGACCCTGCCCGAATTCGAGGGGAGCGAAGAGCCGGCCGTGGCGGAGAACTTCCTCCGGACACGGGCGGAGCGGTGGGCGGAGACGCTCGTCCACGCCGGAGTGCCGGCGGCGCAGTTTCTCGTGCGGGTGGACCCGCACCAGCGTAAGACCCACCTGGTCAAGGGCTCAAAAGTTGCCTTTAGCGCGGATATCTGACTGGGCGTAAAACGTAAAGGGTAAAACGTTAAACGGCACCAATTTCCGGAGCCACGCTTTACATTTTACGTTTTACGTTTTACGTCTTCAGAAGCTGACGATGCCCCGGATCTTGTTCTGGACG
This sequence comes from Thermoanaerobaculia bacterium, assembly GCA_050745445.1. Classification (GTDB taxonomy): domain Bacteria; phylum Acidobacteriota; class Thermoanaerobaculia; order UBA5066; family Gp7-AA6; genus JBOGJN01. The sequence continues at coordinate 3,597 of JBOGJN010000141.1, read as the reverse complement.
GCCACGAAGGCCTGGCGCGAGTAAGGGTCAACCACCACCCGGGCCTCGGCCGGAGCCTCGACATCAGGCGCCAGAGACGCCACGAGGCGCGAGGCTTGTCCGTCGAAGAATTGTTCCCCGAGCTCCCGGTCCGTCTTCCCCTTGGAGCCGGGCAGCTCCCGCAACCTGGCCAGATCCGGAGGGTCGAGCCGCAGCCGGAAGCCCCCCGCCTCCCGATAGAGCGGTTCGGGGGACTCGACCAGATCGGGTCCCTGACCGCGCGAGGCCTTCTTCTCGACCGCGGCCCCCGGGGCTCCGGGTCCTTGCCCGGGCAGGTCTTCGGGACTGTGGCCCGTCTCCGGTTTGTCCGTCAAAGGAGTTCTCCTCTCAACTCACTCTCCGGCTCTGGCGCCTGGTGTTTCCTTCAAAGAAGTCGCGATAACAACGAAGCGACGTAGGGGCAGGGCTTGTCCCCGCCCGCGGGCGGCCACGCACCGAGCGCTCCAGGAGCGCGACAAGCGCCGGGCTCGCCGGCGCTAACGGCCGCCCCTACGAAAACCAAGATGACGCGACTTTCGAGACAGCGCACTAGCGTCCCGCCAGCAGGTTCTTGGAGATCACGATTCGCTGAATCTCGCTCGTTCCCTCGTAGATCGTAGTCACGCGTGCATCGCGGTAATAGCGCTCGACCGGATACTCGCGGGAGTACCCGTAGCCCCCGAAGATCTGCACCGCTCGCGCTGCGATCGCATTGGCCGCCTCGCTCGCGAACACTTTGGCCATCGAGGCCTCCTTGGAGAACCGAACGCCCGGCATCTCCGAGCGCACCGCCGCACGGTAGGTCAGGAGCGCCGCGGCCTCGATCTGGACCCTCATGTCGGCGATCTGAAACGCGATGATCTCGTGCTCGGCGAGCCTTCTTCCGAAGCTCTCGCGGGTCCGGGCATAGGCGACAGAGGCGTCGTAACAGGCGCGCGCGATTCCGACCCCCTGCGCGGCGATGCCGATCCGCGAGTGATCAAGCGTGGTCATGGCGATCGTGAAGCCCTCTCCTTCCTTCCCGAGCCGCCGCGACGCACTCACCCGGACGTTTTCCAAATAGACGGCCGCCGTCCTCGAGGCTCGCAGACCCATCTTGTCCTCTTGCGCGCCCACGCGCAGCCCGGGATCCTCGGAAGAGACCAGAAACGCCGTGATCCCGCGGGTGCCGGCGGAGGGGTCCGTCATCGCCATGACGACGTACCACTTCGCTTCTCCCGCGTTTGTGATCCAGGCCTTCGCGCCGTCCAGGATGTAAACGTCGCCATCCCGAACCGCACGCGTCTTCTGGTTGGCGGCATCCGACCCCGACTGCGGCTCGGTCAGCGCATAGGCGCCCAGAGCCCGCCCCGAGGCGACCTCCTTCAAGATGGTTCTCTTTTGCTCCTCGGTCCCGTACTTCCAAACGGGGTAGCAGAAGACCGAGTTGTTGACCGAAACGATCACGGCGGTCGAGGCGCAAACCCTTGCCAGCTCTTCGATCGCCAGGATGTAGGACAGGGCGTCCGCACCCGCGCCGCCGTATTCCTCGGGAATCATCATCCCGAGGATCCCCATCTCGGCGAGCTGCGCCAGGATCTCCTTCGGAAAGCGTCCTTGCCTCTCCCGCTCCGCCACACCGGGAGCAATCTGCGCTTCGGCAAACAGGGCGACGGCGTTCCGGATCCGGACCTGCTCCTCCGTGAGCTCGAAGTTCATGGGGCGCCCGCGGGAGCGGGGCCGGAGGAGGGGGCACCGGGGCCGCGCCCGCGCCGGCGGCGGCGCAAGCGGCGCCGACGGCGGCTTCGGGGCCTCTCGGCGATGCCCGGCCCGCCCGCGGAAGCCTCGGAAGGTGGACGTCGCTCGCGCGGCGAAGACGCGGGAGGCCTCGCTGCGCCGGGACGAGGCTGCGATGGTCTCTCCTGCGGCCTTCCTCCGCGGGGCTCGCCGCGGCCTCCCCGGCGGCGTCGCTTCTCCCGCCGGGGCTCGCGTGTTTCCACCCAACCCTCCTCCAAATGACGAAACGTCACGATGATCTCCGAGAGATTCGCCCGCGCCCGTAGAAACCCGACGAGCTTCGCGCGCAGCGAAGACATCGGTTCGCTCGTCAGTACGGGGATGCGCTCCGCGTCGAAGAGCACCATTCGGGTCCAGCAGACGCCCTTGCGGCGCCCATCGGCCGCCTCGAGTACCATGACGAAGACGTCGCGCTCGTGATCGAGGAAGTGCTCCCGGAAAGAGAATTCCGGAAACGCCTCGCGGCAGACGATCTTCAGCAGCTCGAGATGTCTTTCGCCCCCCTCGAGCGTCTGCTCCATCGAGACCACACGGTCCCGGAACATTCTGGTCTGGGGCATGGGTCTAACCCACGCGTCGAGAGTCAAGAGTCGAGGGTCGAGAGTTCGGAGGTGTCTCTCGGTGCGGCTTCTCGTGGATCTCCGTTCTAGACTCTCGACTCTCGACTCTCAACTCTTGACTTCCTTTCATCCGATCGTCAGGCCCGCATCCTTGAAGACTTCGCGGGCGATGATCAGCCGATGGATCTCGCTGGTGCCCTCATAGATCTCGGTGATGCGGGCATCCCGGAAGTTCCTCTCGACCGGGTACTCCTTGGTGTATCCGTATCCGCCGTGGATCTGCAGGGCCTTGGTCGTCACGCGCTGGGCCATCTCGGCGGCGTACAGCTTGGCAACGGCAGCCTGGAAACCGTACCGGTCGGCGGTGCTCGCAGCGTCCTTGGCGGCGGCGGCGCGGCGGGTCAGGAGGCGCGCCGCGTCCAGTTCGGTCGCCATGTCGGCAAGATAGAAGCGGATCACCTGAAAATCGGCGACGCGCTTGCCAAACGCCTGGCGCGCCTTCGCGTAGCTGACGGCTGCCTCGAAGGCCTGTGTCGCGATCCCGACTGCTTGCGCGGCGATGCCGATCCGGCCCCCGTCGAGCGCAGACATGGCGATCTTGAAGCCCTCCCCCTCCTCTCCCAGCAGGTTCTCCGCGGGAACCTTCACGTCGGTCAAGAAGATCTCCACCGTGCCGGAGGCGTTGACCCCCAGTTTGATCTGATGGCGCGAGCGGTCGAAGCCCGGGGTCTCCGTGTCCACGAGGAAAGCCGAGATGCCGTGCGCCTTCTTCTCCGGACTGGTCATGGCGAAGAGCAGACAGACGTCGGCCTTCTCCCCGCAGGTGATAAAGACCTTCTGGCCGGAGATCCGGTAGATGCCCCCTTCGCGGAGCGCCCGTGTCTGCTGGTTAGCCGCGTCGGAACCGGCGTTGGGTTCCGTCAACCCGAAACAGCCGAGTTTCTCGCCACGAGCCAGGGGAGCCAGAAATCGTCTCTTCTGCTCCTCGTTTCCGAACCTCTCGATCGGATCGCAGACGAGGGAGTTGTTGACCGACAGGATGACCCCCATGTTGGCGCAAACGCGCGAGACCTCCTCGATGACGAGGCTGTAGGAAACGACGTCCATCCCAGAGCCGCCATATTCGGGAGCAACGCAGACGCCCGCCAGACCAAGCCGGCCGGCCTCGCGAAACAAGTCCTTCGGAAACTCTCCCGTCTGGTCGATCCCGGCAGCTCGCGGACGCACTTGCTCCTGCGCAAAC
>JBOGJN010000140.1:0-3590 GCA_050745445.1 Thermoanaerobaculia bacterium | reverse complement strand
GAGTCGCAGCCGCCGTCCAAGGCGCGGTGCAGACCGACACCGTTGTAGGCGTGGCAGGCGACCTTCCGGCCCCAGCCGTGCGCCTCGTCCACAATCGCCCGGATCTCTTCCAGCGTCAGCGTCGGCTGAGAGACGAGGTTACCGGCCGAATCCACCCACGAGCGGTGCGTCATGTAGACCTTGATCCAGTCCGCGCCGTGACCGAGCTGCTCGCGCGCCGCCTTCCGCGCCTCGATGGGGCCATCCACGATCTGGACACCCTTGGGTACCTCGATCTCCGGCGCGTAGTCTTCGAGCGGGTAGCCTCCGGTCGTGGAGATCGCGCGCGTGACGACGAACATCCGGGGGCCGGGGATGTAGCCCGCTTCGATGGCCTGCTTGATCCCCACGTCGCCATAGCCGGCGCCCTCGGTCTCGACATCGCGGATCGTCGTGAAGCCCTGCTCGAGCGCCCGACGCGCCGAGACGGTGGCCCGCGCCGCGCGGAACGCGAGAGGTTGCTTCAGGAGTTGCGCGTCGTAGCCTCCCTCGGAGGGGATCTCGCCCTGCAGGAAGATGTGCGTGTGGCAATCGATCAAACCGGGCAGAACCGTTGCGCGCGAGAGATCAATCACTCTGGCCTCCGCCGGGATCTTCGCCGAGGAGGCATCGCCCACGCTCTCGATCCGATTGCCCCGGATGAGGATGACCTGATCGCGGCGGGCGGTCTTTCCGTCAATCAGCGTCCCCGCGCGGATCACGGTCACGGCAGGTCGGGCCGCTTCCGACGCGGCTGCCGCCCGCGACACCGCCACGGCGGCTAGAAGCGGGATGGCCAGTCGGGACATACGGAAACGGCGCACGTCAACCTCCCCACCTTGAACCTGACACGGACAAACGCGCGAGCGCGAAGACTTTAACTTGCCGAGGCCCGGTCCGCTATGTCGAGAAAGCTCCAGACGGTTCCGACGATCCGGTCGCCCACGCGCTGCGGCTTGGAAGTGCGCCGCAAGAGGCGCCCGTCTTTCAGCTCGACGGAATCCGAGGTCTCTGAATCCCGCCTGGCGTGCAGGCCCATGAGCCTCTTGGCGAAGTTCCCCGGATCCTTCACCTTCTCGAGCAGAACCGCCATCAGCTGGTCCCCGTCGCGGGAAGAGGCGATCTCTTCCGGCAACTGCAACATCTCCACGAAGCTCCGGTTGAAGTTCGTGATCTTTCCGCTCTCGTTGACCACCAGAATGCCGTCGGCCGCCGAGTCGAGCGTGCCCTGGAGCATCGAGAAGGACTTCTTCAGCTCGTCCTCCGCGCGCTTCCGCCGGGTGATGTCCAGGGCGACGCCGATCACCCCTTTGATCGTGCGGTCCGGGTTGCGCAGCGGCTCGACGTGCGACGAGAAGGTCCGCCCGCTCCACTCGATCTCGAAGCTGACCGATTCTCCGAGCAATGCCTTGCGGTGGGCGGCCAGCGGCAGGAACTCGGGATCGCGCGTGTTGAAGTACTCAAAGAGCGTCACCCCCACAAATTGCCCCGGGCGCTGGCCCATGGCCCCGAGCGCCGCCCCCATCGAAGAGGTGATGGTCAAATCCGTGTCGGTGGACCAGACGACGGCCGGCATCTGGCTCGCGACGAGCTGGATCGTGTCTTCCTTCTCCTGCAGGGCGTGCCCCGCTGACTCCCGCTCGCTGCGCAGCCGCCGCCGCAGCTCCATCTGCGCAACGACCTGCCGGGACAGGGCGCGCAGGGCCTCCACTTGCGCCGGCGTCAGGTTTCGCGGCACGCGGTCCATGACACAAAGGGCGCCCAACGCGAGACCCTCGGGGGTCACGAGCGGGGCTCCGGCATAGAAGCGGATCTTGGGGTCCTCGGTCACGAACGGGTTGTCGGCGAAGCGTTCATCGGAGGCGGCGTCGGGCACGACCATCACGTCCTTCTGCAGGATCGCGTGGCCGCAGAAAGAAACGTCGCGGGGCGTCTCCGACGCCGTCAGACCGACCTTCGATTTGAACCACTGCCGCTCGGCATCCACGAGCGAGATCTGCGCAAGCGGGGCGCTACAGATATGTGAGGCCAGGAGAGTGAGGTCGTCAAATTCCTGCTCGGGGGGCGTATCGAGGATCTCGTAGCGTACAAGCGCCTCGACCCTCGCCGTATCGTTGCCCGGAATCGGCGCCGCGAGCATCGTGTCAGTGCGTCCGGTGACCCGTGACTGAACCAATCATATAACCGCCGGTGCGGCAAACCAGACGGGGCGGATCAGCCCCGATCCGAAATAAAAGAGTGCCCTGCAACCTTCGGGTACACGCCCGATCGCTCAAAGACTGACTTCAGCAGGCATCCTTCGAAGACGCGTAGAGAAACAGGATTCGTCCCCGCGCGTTGAGGGTCGCAAGGCCGTCGGAGGACAAGACTGGCAACGGTGCCCCCTCCTGGTTTTCGGATCGGGGTCAGATGTCGGAGTACAGGGCGAACTCCCAGGGATGCGGACGAAGCCGGATGGGATCCACCTCGTTCTTGCGCTTGTAGTCGATCCAGGTTTCGATCAAGTCCGGCGTAAAGACGTCTCCCCGCAGGAGAAACTCGTGGTCCCTCTCCAGAGCGTCGAGCACTTCATTCAGGGACCCGGGCAGCTGCTTGACCTTCGCCGCCTCTTCCGGCGGCAGATCGTAGAGGTCCTTGTCGATCGGCTTTCCGGGATCCATCTTGTTCTTCACGCCGTCCAGGCCCGCCATCAAGCAGGCGGCAAAGGACAGATAGGGGTTGCAGGAGGGGTCCGGCGTGCGGAACTCGATTCTCTTGGCCTTCTCGGATTTCGAGTAGACAGGGATGCGCACGCAGGCCGAACGGTTGCGCTGGCTGTAGGCGAGGTTGATCGGGGCCTCGTAACCCGGCACCAGGCGCCGGTAGGAGTTGGTCGTCGGGGCGATCAATGCGCAGAGCGCCGGAGCGTGCTTCAGGATCCCGCCGATGTAGTGGAGGCCCATCGTGGAGATCCCGGCATAGCCCTTCTTGTCGTAAAAAAGGTTCTTGCCCTTCTTCCAGAGGCTCTGGTGCGTGTGCATGCCGGACCCGTTGTCCTGGAAAATGGGCTTGGGCATGAAGGTCGCGGTCTTGCCGAACTTTTTTGCCGTGTTCTTGGCGCAGTACTTGTACCAGAGGACCTTGTCCGCCATCCGCGTCAAGGTGTCAAAGCGCATGTCCACTTCGGTCTGCCCGGCGGTGCCGACCTCGTGATGGTGCACCTCGACCTTGATGCCGATCCCTTCCAGAGCCAGCACCATGGCCGAGCGGATGTCCTGGAACTTGTCCATGGGAGGCACGGGAAAGTAGCCCTGTTTGTAACGCGGCCGGTAGGCGAGGTTGGGGCGATCGGGCGTTCCTTCCTTGCCTGCGTTCCAGAAGCCCGCTTCGGAGTCTATGTAGTAGAAGCCGTAGTTGTAGCTCTGGTCAAAGCGCATCTCATCGAAGAAGAAGAACTCCAGCTCCGGCCCGATGTACACCGTATCGGCGATCCCGATCTTCTTCACGTACGCCTCGGCCTTCTGCGCGACGTAGCGCGGGTCGCGGCTGTAGGGCTCGCCCGTGACCGGGTCTTTGACGTCACAGATCAAGAC
>JBOGJN010000139.1:0-1990 GCA_050745445.1 Thermoanaerobaculia bacterium | reverse complement strand
AGGAGGGGTTGCGCCGCGCGGCTGCGGAGCCCCGCGCCGGCGGCACGATGCTGGTCCTCTTTCTCGGCTCCAACGTCGGCAACTTCGACCCTCCGGCGGCGCATGACTTTCTCTGCGACATCCGCAGGGACCTGCGCCCGGGCGACGCGTTGCTGCTCGGTGCCGACCTGGTCAAACCGGAGAAGGAGCTCTTGCTGGCCTACGACGATCCGCTCGGGCTGACGGGCGCCTTCAACAAGAACCTGCTCGTGCGTATGAACACGGAGCTGCTGGCGAACTTCGACCTGACGGCCTTCGACCACCGGGCGATCTGGAACAGACAGGAGCGGCGTGTCGAGATGCACCTGGTCTCCCGCCAGAAGCAGGAGGTCTCCATCCCGCGCGCCGACTGTGAGGTCCATTTCGAGCCCGGGGAGTTCATCTGGACCGAGAGCTCCTACAAATTCACGGCGGAAGAGATCACGATGCGGGGCGAGGCCGCGGGCTTCCGGTCTCTCGAGCAGTGGATCGAGTCCGACGCCCGCTTCGCGTTAACCCTCTTCGTGGCGGAGTGAGTCTCTCGCCGGCGCTGCCGCAGAAGCCCCCTGCACCTCCTGTTTCCAGGAGAGCGTAGATAGGAGAGATGAGCAGACGTTTCTCGTTGCTGTCCTCGGAAGCCGAGGAGCCGGGCGGGGAGGCCGCGCGCCCGCTGACCCCCTCTGACGGGGAGTTACTCGACGCCTATTCGCAGGCGGTGATCCGGGCAGTCGCGCGGGTGAGCCCGTCCGTCGTGAAGATCGACGTGCAGCAGCCGCGAGGGGGGGCAAGGCGGGGCGCCGGACCCGCGGAGGCCTCGGGCAGCGGTTCGGGCTTCGTGTTCACGCCGGATGGCTTCGTGCTCACAAACAGTCATGTCGTGCACGGGGCAACGCGGATCGAGGCGACGCTCCCGGACGGGGAGCCCGTGACAGCGCGGCTAGTGGGCGACGATCCCGAAACCGATCTGGCGGTGGTGCGCGTCGAGGCCGGCGGCCTGACACCCGCGGCGCTCGGTGACTCCAATTCCATCCGCGTCGGGCAGCTCGCGATTGCCATCGGCAACCCGTATGGCTTCCAGTGCAGCGTGACGGCCGGTGTGGTCTCGGCGCTCGGCAGGTCTTTACGCTCGAGAGCGAGCCGCCGGATCGACGGCGTCATCCAGACCGACGCCGCCTTGAATCCCGGCAACTCCGGAGGGCCGCTGGTGGATTCGCGCGGGGAAGTCATCGGTGTCAACACGGCCTCGATCCTGCCGGCGCAGGGGCTCTGCTTCGCGATCCCGATCAACACGGGCAAGTGGATCGCGAGCCGCTTGATCCGCGACGGGAAAGTCACTCGCAGTTTCATCGGCGTGGGCGGTCAGAACGTGCCGCTGCGGCGCCAGTTGGTGCGTTTTTACCGACTCCCCGTCGAAAGCGGCATTCTCGTCGCGTCCGTCGAGAAGGACAGCCCGGCCGAGCGGGCGGGTTTGCTGCCGGGCGACATCCTCGTGGCCTACGACGGACAACCGGTCAGAGGCATTGACGACCTGCACCGCTTGCTCACCGAAGATCGCGTCGGCAAACGCTCGCCCGTCACCCTGATTCGCCGCACGGACCGCCTCGAGCTCGAGCTCGTCCCGGAGCCCTCTCGTCCGCGTGACTGACTCGGCCCGAACCGACAACCGACAACTGACAACTGACAACTGATCACTGACAACTGTTTTCTCCTGTGGTACCGTCCCCGCTCTTTCGAGGAGGCTTCCCTGCCGAGACTCGCCGCTTCGGCTCTCTGCCTGTCGCTGCTTTTGACCGCCGCGCCTTCTGCCCAGGAGCGTGTGGACCTCGACATGGTCACGCGGATCCGGCAGGAGGGGTTCCGCCACTCGAAAGCGATGGAGACCGCGAGCGAGCTCGTGGACCGCATTGGCCCGCGCCTGACTGGCTCGCCCCAAATGAAGGCGGCGAACGACTGGACACGGCAGAGGCTCGCC
>JBOGJN010000138.1:0-2857 GCA_050745445.1 Thermoanaerobaculia bacterium | reverse complement strand
CCCGCCGAGGCTTTCACGTCGGAGGCGATAGGTGCATCGCGCCGCCCGACGTACACCGTCACTTCGCCGGCTATCTCCTGCTGGACGACGACGCGGAAGCCGCGCCGCTGGAGGTCGAGGGAGGTCGCGATGCCGTCCGCCGTCCCGAACACGCGGCGGATTCTCTCACGGCTCCGGCGGTGAGAAACGCTCTAGGGCTCCTTCTTGGCCTTCGGCCCGGCCGACAGCTGCTGTGCGGTTCGCGCAAGCTCTTCCCGGAGCTGCTTTCGGGTTGCCGAGTGCTCATAGACCTCGTAGAGCAGGTGCGCAAAGAAGGCGTCGAGCGACTCGACGAGCGTGTCGTCCAGCTCCTTCTGCTTCGCGACGTCGCCCATCCGTGCGTGAACGGCTCCGTCGCCGAGCTGCTTGATGATGTTGAGGTCGGTTTCGTCGAGCTGCTCGGCCCAGAGCGGAGCCGCTCCCTTCTCGCGGTCGCTCTTGAGGGAGTTGATCTTCTCGCCAACGGTGCCGGTCTTGTAGTTCTGATCGAAGAGCACCTGGTCCAGGGCCGACCGATACATCGCAACTACCGCCGAGTTTGCGCCCTGGGCCAGAGCACGCCTGGCCTGGTCCAAGTAGAAGGCGACGGCCTTTGGCGTGCCCAGGGGGCCGGGCGGGGTGTATGCCAGGAGCGTCGCGATCTCGGCCCCGTCCGCCCCATCGGTCGTCTCGTACACGACGACCGTCATGAGCCCATAGCATTGGATGCACTGGCAGCGCAGGACGGCGGGCGCCATGTCTTTGAGAACGCCGGGGAGGAGCGACACCTGCTGCAGGTCCGGTGCGTTACCCGCGTAGATTTGCCCCCGGGCAGCCCGAAGGGCAACTCGAATTTCAACTCTTCTTTCTTCCCGGCAGTTCCAGCAGTACAACTTCCGCTCGCTGTTCCAGCGCACCCCAGCGAGATGCTCGCGAATCTCCGCGACCAGCCCCTCGGGGCTGTTGAGTCGCTGCTGGTCTTTCTCGTTCGACATCGGGTCGCGAGCAAGATATCTCAAGAGCGAAACGGCCTAGTGCTACACTCTCGCGCGCAACGCCCCCTGCACCCCCGCAGCGGCGGCGAACGCGGGTCGGTTGGGGTCAGGCTTGAATAGGGGCATCTAGTCCTTAATCGCCATCCCGGAGCCTGGACGACCGGAGCCCGCCTCCCGGAGCGCAGCTGGAGGGGGCGCACTCGCCGGCAGAGAGCTGCCGCCACTCTAGAGCGGCGCCCCCGGCCTGAGCGGCGCAACCAACCTTGCGCCCCGTGCGCCGCGGGCGGAGCGGAGGGAGGCGGGGTTTGGTCGCCCGGGCGTCTTGTTCGCCCAAGAAAGGGGTTTGGTGGGACCGGGCGGAGTCGAACCGCCGACCTAGAGTTTAGGAAACTCTTGCTCTATCCAACTGAGCTACGGCCCCGCCGGCCAAGACGTTAGCGGAAATACGGGCCCCAGGCTGGCCGTCGAGCAGTGCCCGGTGTACCCTCTTCACGGAGTGCCGACCCTGAACCAGCTCATCGTTTCCGACCCGGCCGTGATGATGGGTAAGCCCGTCGTTGCAGGCACACGCATCACCGTGGAGCTAATCCTGGAGAAGCTCGCCGCGGGAGAGACGGTCGAAGAAATCCTCGCCGCGCACCCGCGGCTCACACGCGAAGCCGTTCAGGCCGCCCTCCAGTTCGCAGCCGACTCGCTGCGCGCGGACGTCGTCTACCCAATCGCCGAAAAGAGCCGTTGAAGTTCCTCGCCGATGAGGGTTTCGACGGTCCGATCGTCGAAGGGCTCAGGGCATCCGGCCACGAGGTCCTCTGGGTCGCAGAGATGGATCCTGGCCTCGCAGACGAGATTGTCCTTTCCCTTGCCCATGAGACCGACTCCGTCCTTCTGACCACTGATCGCGATTTCGGTGAGCTCGTCTTCCGACGGCGGATGGTGACGTCCGGAGTTGTACTCGTGCGGCTGGCCGGCCTGGGCGCATCGCGAAAAGCCGCCATCGTTGAAGAAGCCATAGCCTCCCATGGTGACCGGCTCCGCGGCGCTTTCGCATCCGTTACGCCGTCCGCCATTCGAATTCGCCGGTAACGAGGACACTTGGAAGCTGGGATCAGTCTGCCAGCTACCCCGAGGGCTTGTCGAAGGCGAACCCGCGGGCTGGGCCGGTCCCGCCGGGAGAGGGGGCTGAGTTCGGCGGCTGCGTCTGCGTCTCTTGAAAGCTTGGTGGGACCGGGCGGAGTCGAACCGCCGACCTAGAGTTTAGGAAACTCTTGCTCTATCCAACTGAGCTACGGCCCCGGGCGAAGGAGAGACTCTAGCGCATCGGCGTATGTTTGCCCCTCACACCACCCCTCTGCCTCGGGGAGACGGGGCTGAGCTCGGCGACTGTGCTTTTGTCTCCTGGCTCCATGCATCGCCAACCCGGAGCCCGGGCGGCCGGAGCCCGCCTCCCGGAGCGCAGCTGGAGGGGGCGCGCTCGCCGCCAGAGAGCTGTCGCTGCGCTGCCTCGGCGCCCCCGGCCTGAGCGGCGCACACATCCTTTCGCCCCGTGCGCCGCGGGCGGAGCGCAGGGAGGCGGGGTTTGGTCGCCCGGGCGTCTTGCTCGCAGAGAACCCTTGACGGCTTCGGGTCGCCCCCCCGCCTCTGAAGAGCGAAGCGGAGGGCTTCAGGGAAGGATCGTGAACCGGCGGATTCCCTTGGGGCGGTAGAGCTGGAAGTCCCGTCGGTCGATCGTGAAGACCTTCGAGAGCCTTTCTCGCTCGGCAACTCGAACGAGAGCGGCGTCTGCAAGGTCCATCGGCAGGTCGCGGTACTTGTGCATCAACTCCCGCATCCGGGGCACATCGGAC
>JBOGJN010000137.1:0-1168 GCA_050745445.1 Thermoanaerobaculia bacterium | reverse complement strand
GTCAAGATGCGCAAAGACAAGGCCGGCCGCGCCGAGGTGCGGCTCGAGGGCTTCACCTTCGCGAGCGCGCAGCAGATGGAGGAGTTCCTGGTGCCCTTCACGCAGACCGAGTCCGTCCGCCTCGAGGGCCGCGTCGCCGGGCGCCAGGTCAAGATCAGCCGCGGGCGCTAGTTTTCAATTCCGAGATGCGGCGTACTCCCCCAGCTCGTCGACCGGAGGTTGCGAGTGTTGCGCCGCAGGTCATCTCAGGTGTAGCATTCCCGCGAGATTCGCCAGACCTGAGTCGCCACGCGATGGCTGTGGCCCTATTCCCTTCGCGGGAGAGTGAAGATGCGGAACCGGATTGCGATTTCGTTGCTCGTATGCGCCGGCGTCACGTTCTCGGGTGCGATCCACGCGGCTGAGGCCGCCTCCCCGGAAGCTCAGAAGCTCAAGGCCGCCTGCGACGCAAGGCTCGGAAAAATGACCGCGGCGGCGGAGAAGGAGTACACACAGCTCAACGCGGAGGCGGAGAAGAGCTACACGGAGCTCCGGGCCCAGGCGGAGAAGCGGTCAGCCAAGCTTCAGGAAGACGTCAAGAAGGGCGCGGTCCAGCAGGTGGCGGCGGACAAGGAGCAGGGTGAGATCACGAAGGCAGCAGAGCGCGACTACACCAAGATGAAGAAGGACTCGGAGAAACAGTTCGCCACGTTGAAGAAAAACGCCGAGCAACGCTATACCAAGGCGGCGAAGGAATGCGAGCAGGATTACGCGCGAGCTGAGAAGGAGGCCCAGAAGAAGTAGACGTCCGGGGCGCTCGTCTGCGGCAGCGTGCACCTCTACAGCGACGAGTCCGAGGTGGAGCGCTTCGTTCGGGCAGTGGCGACCGTCTGCGAGAAGGCCGCCGTGAGTTAGAGTAACGGCGACTCGCTGAGGGAGGAGAATCGACATGCCGTTCTACGAAAGAGGCCCCGTCCGCATCCACTACGAAGAGGTCGGTTCCGGCTTCCCCCTGCTGCTCATCCCGGGCGGCGGGCTCAATTCAGCCCTCTCATCCTGGCAGACAGCCTCGCCCTTCAACCCGATGGAAAGGTACAAGGACGACTTCCGCTGTATCTGCGCTGACCTGCGCAACGCCAACCCCGGCCAGTCCAGCGGCCCGCTGGAGATCGACCGCCCCTGGGACGCC
>JBOGJN010000136.1:0-1044 GCA_050745445.1 Thermoanaerobaculia bacterium | reverse complement strand
CTTTAGTTCTACAAGACTCTGCGTGATGACCTGGATGCGAGTGGCGAGGTCCTTGGTAAGCGACTGATTTGTCTGAGATTTCAGGTTGGTCTTGACGTTTTCCAGCGCGCCCTCGATCGCAGCCAGCGCCAGCAGCAGTCCGACCTTGAGATCGGAGGCCACGGTGGCTTTGGTCTGCGGAAGCAGCGCTCGCAACAAGGAGGCGACTTCAGTCGCGTGCGCGGCGGTCTCGAGCGGCACCTCCGTCGCGATCCGTAGACTGGCCGAGATCGCCTCCGGCCTGGCGGGAACGGTTTTCGGCAGGCGGTAGGCCCGCACCACGCTCGCATAGGCATCCGCGTCAGCTTGAATGAGACCTTGCAGTTTTTCGCGGAGGGCTGTGAGGCGCCGTTCCGCGGACCTATGATCGAAGGTGCCGGGAGACCGACTCGCCTGGTCACCGGGCGGTTGCTTCTCGGCCGCCGGTTCTCCGATCCGACAGATCATCACACCCAACGCAGCGGCCAGCGCTCCCGCCAGCGCCGCGACACTGCCGCCTCCCGGCGTCGGGGTGCCGGCCGACACCGCGTCCAGGAAACCCGAGACGGAAGAGGCTAACTCGCCGGGGCCTGCGGCGGAGGCAGCCTGGCCCAGAGGCCGGGCCTCGCGGAGCGGAGCTTCACGCGCCAGGACCTGCTCAAGGCGGGTTTCCAGAACCTGGGTCGGGTCGAAGCGTTCCAACTTCAGGAAGGACTCCGAGGCCTGCGCCAGAGCCCGCTGCGGGACCAGGCCGATGATCTCGCTCCCCGAGACCGACACACCGCGCTGTTCGGCCTCGCGCCTCACCGCCTCGAACGCCACGTGGATCGGCGTCCTCTCGAAGTTCGTCAGGTTCATCGAAACCTGGACGAGACGGCGGCTCGTGAGCGCTACCCCCATCGCTTTCACGCAAGAGAGTCCGCCGCTGGAAAAACGAACCGTTTTGGCGATGGCCTTCGCTACGTCGAGAGCTCCCGATTGCAAATTGACGTTGTAGGCGATGAGTGGCGGCCGCGCTCCGACGGC
>JBOGJN010000135.1:0-2837 GCA_050745445.1 Thermoanaerobaculia bacterium | reverse complement strand
GATCTCATATCGCCAGACCTTTGCGGGCAGCTCTCCCCCCCGGTGCGTGAAGAGAAACCGGCTATCGGCGCTCCACTGGATCGGAAACTCGCCCTCGGCGAGGCCGGTCAGCGGCACCGGCGCGCCGCCGTCGGTCGGAAGCACAAAGGTCTTCTTCTCGTTGTCGATGAGTAGGACGAACCGGCCGTCCGGCGAAATCGGGTTTCCGATGGCGTTGCCGAAGGAGGAGGGAACCAGTCCCGGAGGTCCAAGTGGACGGGGCTTTCCGCCTTCGACCGATCCGATGTACGCGCGCGGAAGCTGTCCCGGCTGGCCATCCACGAGAAGAAGGCTCTTGCCGTCGGGAAAGAAAACGCCTCCGGCGCCGCCCGTGAGGCCCTCGAACTCGAGCGGCCGCGGTGTCCCGGCACCGGTCGGCAGGAGAACCAGTTTGCGGGGACTGGTCAGAGCGGTCGAAAGGATCCACCGGCCGTCAGGCGAAAGAGCCTGTCCAACCCCTTCTCCGATCAGGGTCGCGGGCGAGCCGTCCGTTGACCGGACGTAAATGGATTGATTCGGGCCCCCTCCCTCACCGTTCTCGTTGATCAGGATCGTCCGTCCATCCGCCGACAGGTCCACCAGATGTGATCCGTCCAACCACGAAAGGTCGCGCTCCTTCTTGTCTCCAGGGGCAAGACCGACGATCCGCGGGCGATAGCTCACCCGGCCAAACAGCACGCGCCCGTCGCGGGCGACGTCCTGAAACTCGAATGTCCCGGGAAAGCGCAGCAACAGCCGGCGCTTGCCCGAGAGGGAGACGGCTTGAAGCGAGCTGATGTGCGAGGCCATCCCGGCCTCGGGCGCGGCGTACCAGATCTCGCTTCCGTCGGGAGACCAGCCGAGATTCCACCAGTCCGCGGATCTCGCCAGGATGCGAAGTTTGCCTGCCAGATCCACGACGCACACCGCGACTTCTTCCGAAGGGCTGCTTTGAAAGAAGGCGATCGCGTCTCCCTTCGGCGAGACGCGGGGGGTATTGATACGATTCGGGGACTCGTAGATCAGCTTCCCGATCGGGAACTCGATGCGGTGCTTGCCTGCGACCACGCGCTCGACCATCAGCTCCTTCCCATCGGGGCTCCAGTCGGCGTATCGGACATTCTCGAGGACGGGTCGGGGCGAGCCTCCCGCGAGCGGAACCCGCGCCAGCGTGCCGAACCGCTCGTACGCGCGTGAGGTCGTCTTCGCGCCCAGCATCACTGCGAGCTCGCCGGAGGGCGAAACGCCCAGGAGGCTGGCGCTCTTGAACCCGAGCGGCCGCGACTCGGGGCTCTCGGGGCGCGTCAGGAAAACCTCGATCGGGTTGCTCTCCCAGGCGGCGGCGTAGACGACCGTCTGGCCGTCCGGGGCAAACCGCGCGGTCCAGACCGTGCCTCGGCGAAACGTCAGCCGCTTGAAGGACGGGGGCGCGGGCTTGCCGCGCAGGTCTCTGGCGAAGAACCCGAGCGCGGCTGCGACGGCGAGCGCCGCCGCCCCAAGGAGCAGCGAAACGTTGCGCGCACGGGAGCGGATCAGCGTGGAGGCCGGTGTCAGCCCGCTCGGCGAGGAGGTTCCGGTCAGGGCGTCGAGCGCGAAGGCGACGTCGTGGGCGGAGTGGAACCGCTGCTCCGGGTTCTTCTCGAGGCAGTGCCGGACGATCCGCTCGAGACCGGGCGAGATGTTCTGGTTGGTGAGGGAAAGATCCGGCGGATCCTCCTTGAGGATCGACGCCATCGTTTCGCCGGCCGAGTCGGCATGGAAGGCGCGCTGGCCCGAGAGCATCTCGTAGAGGATCGCGCCGAAGGAGAAGATGTCCGAGCGCGCGTCGGCGGGCTTGCCCTTGACCTGCTCCGGCGACATGTAGCCGAGGGTTCCCAGGACGACACCCGGCTCGGTGCCGGCGGTGGCGGTCGGGAGGCTCGTGGCTTCAGGGCCTGTTTCCTTGAGCGTCAGCTTGGCCAGTCCGAAGTCGAGGATCTTGACGCGGCCGTCTTTGGTGACGAAGAGGTTCTCGGGCTTCAAATCCCTGTGGACGATGCCCTTCTCATGGGCGGCGGCCAGGCCGTGGGCGATCTGCAGCGAGTAGTCGATGGTCTTTCGGGGCGCCAGACGCCCGCCGGCGAGCACCGACCGCAGCGTCTCGCCTTCGAGAAGCTCCTGGACGACGTAGGGAGCGCCCTCGTGCGTCCCGATGTCATAGACGGCCGTGATGTTGGGATGGTTCAGGATGCCCGCGGCGCGGGCTTCCTGCTCGAAGCGGCGCATCCGGTCGGTGTGGGCGGCGAAGGAGGCGGGCAGGACCTTGATCGCGACCTCGCGCCCCAGCCGCGGGTCCTTCGCCCGGTACACCTCTCCCATTCCCCCCGCGCCGAGCGGCGCGAGAATCTCGTAAGGGCCGAGCTTCGAGCCTGGCAAGAGGGCCATAGAGTTGACGCGAAGTCTACCGCGTGCCAGCGCCGGCGGAGGTTGCACGCTCCGCGCGGACGGGTTAGCGTTTGCGCCGTCCCGCCATCGAAAACGGAGGTGAGCATGCATCGTCGGCGTTTTGGGCTAGGCCTCGCTTTTCTCTTCTTCGCTCTCCCGGCGTTTGCCGCACCGGGCGCAAAACCCGAAGCCGCAACTGTGATCCGGGTTGGGACTTTGATCGACGGCGTCTCGTCAGCGCCACGGCGCGACCAGGTCATCGTCATCCGCGGTAACCGCATCGAGAGTGTGGGCGACGCCCCGACCGTCAAGATTCCGCCCGGCGCGAGAGTAGTGGATCTGTCTCGAGCGACCGTGCTGCCGGGCTTGATCGACGCGCACACGCACATCTTTCT
>JBOGJN010000134.1:0-11825 GCA_050745445.1 Thermoanaerobaculia bacterium | reverse complement strand
CGTCCAAGGGATCGATCGCGCCGGTGTTGACCGTGCCCGCGTTGCCGACCAGGATCGCGGGAGAAAGCCCGGCTCGCCGGTCCGCGGCCACGGCCAGCGACAGCTTGTCCATGCGGATTCGAAAACGTTCGTCCGTCTCGATCTTGCGCAGGTTTTTCGTGCCGATCCCCAGAAGGTCCACGGCCTTGTCCACGCAGGAGTGCACCTGGTCGGAGGCGTAAACGACGAGCCTTGGGCCTTCGCCCGAGAGCCCCTCTTCCCGGACGTTGCCCGGCGCGACCGCGCGCCGCGCCGCTGCAAGTGCCGTGAAATTCGCCATCGAGCCGCCCGAGACGAGAATCCCCTCCGCCTCGGGCGGGTACCCGAGCAGCTCGCAGAGCCAGCGCACGACGCGGTGCTCGATGTGAATGGCCGCGTGGTCGCCTCCCCAGCAGTTGGAGTTCATGGCGGAGGCGAGATAGTCGGCAGTGATCGCGACGGGGTCGGCCGTCGCGTTGATGAAGCCGTAAAAGCGGGGGTGGGAGTTGCCCATCGGGAAGGGGAGGACATGCTCGCGCACGAAGGCAAGCGTCTTCTCGATCGGCTGTCCCTCTTGCGGCACCGGCTCCTCGAAGAGGGAGGCGTCCGGGCCGACTTTTCCAAAGACCGGGCGGCTCTCGAGGCTTTCGCGGTGCCCGGCGACCGCGTCGGCCGCCAGATAGCCGAGGCGGCGGATTTCCTCCGGGGGCAGATCGAAGGTTGTTGTTCTCATGCGGGCATTGAATCAAAGGATTTGTGATTTGTGATTGGTGATTTGTGATCAGGGCGGTCGCGCGACAGAGCCGGCGAAAAGGAAATGGCGGCCGGTCGGCCGCCCGTCCACTCTTGACTCTCGACTCTAGACTCTCGACTTCCTCATTGAATCACCCCGCATCCCCACCGTCCCCCGGCATTGCCGGTCGGCTGAGTGGTCATGTCGTCCGCCTTCTCGTGGAAGACGACCGAACGGCCGATGACGGAGTTGGGTCCGGGCTTGACGGTCAGCATGTCGGAGACGATCTTCAGGTCCCCGGTCCCGTCCGCTCTGATCTCGATGTTGCCGAGGTCGCCCGCGTGCCGCATGGCGTCTTTCGGCCCGGCGTGCGGCATGCCGCCCGGGTTGAAGTGGCCGCCGGCGGACTTGGCCTCCGGGTCCGAGCAATCCCCCTTCTCGTGGATATGGAGCCCGTGCGTGCCGGCGGGAGCCTTCTCGATGTGAACGTGCACGGCCACGCCCCCTGTCGCAAGCTCCGTGAAGGTCGCCGTCCCCGTAGCCGTGGAACCGCTCCTGCCCTCGATCGAGGCTTTCGCCTGCGGTCCCTCCGAGGCCTTGGGAGACGGCGCCGCGCCCGTCAGAAGCAGCGCACAGGCTGCCGCGAAACCTAACCCGATGATCGGCCGGACTTTCATATCTCCTCCTTCCCATCGGGATGATAGAAGATAAGGGCGGTAAAACGGCATTCCGACAGAACGCCGATGAAAGACCCGCTTGCGCCCCGGGACGTGTTCCGACTCCTGCTCTTCCTGCTCGTGGCGGGGGGAGCGCTCGTTTCCGTCGCGACCACGGGGCGCGTCTCGAACCTCGCGGCAGGATTTGCGGTGGGCGCGGGGGCCGCGTTGCTCCTTTCGCGGCTCCGGAGGCCGGCCGGCGAGAACCGCACGGAAGGGAACTCGGAGAAGCCATGAGGGTGCTGGTGGTCGAGGACGAAGAGAAGATCGCACAGTTCCTGAAGAAGGGGCTGACCGAGAAGGGCTACACGGTCGAGGCCGTGGGCGACTCGGACTCGGCGCTGGAACGCCTGGAGAGGACGCCGTTCGATCTGCTGGTTCTGGATCTCTTGCTCCCGGGCTCGCGCGACGGTCTGGAGCTCTGCCGGGAGATTCGCGCCCGTGGCATCCGGTCGAAGATTCTCATGCTGACCGCGCGGGACAGTGTCGAGAACAAGATCGAAGGGCTCGATTCGGGCGCCGACGACTATCTGGTCAAGCCCTTCTCCTTCCGGGAGCTGCTGGCGCGTCTGCGGGCCCTGACACGCCGCACGGAGGTCGAGGAGCCGGGTCCCCTGACATTCGGGGAGATCTCCTACGACCCGGTGTCGCGCGAGGTCTTGAGGGGCGGCGAGGTGATCCGGCTGACCGCGCGCGAAGGAGCGCTCTTCGAGCTCCTGCTGCGGCGGCGCGGCAAGGTGGTCCCGCGCTCCGAGATCCAGGCGCGCGTCTGGGAGGATTCCTTCGACCTCTCGACCAACATCATCGACGTTTACATCAACGCGCTGCGCAAGAAGATCGACTCCGGCGATCGGGACAAGATCATCCAGACGGTCCGGGGCGTGGGCTACCGGGTGCGCGGTCCTGGCGCGGAGGAATGACGCCGGATGGGCATTTTCTCCTTCCGGCGAGGTTCCACGGAGGAGGGGCTCATCCTTCTGCGTGCACGCCTGGCCGAGACGGAGCAGCAACCCCTCAAGCGTATCCCCGAAACCGATCTGTCGAGAGATGCCCGCGGGGTGGCCGAGCTGCTGAACCGGAGGCTGGATGCGCTGGCGGCGGCGGAAAAGGAGCAGCAGCAGTTCATCGCGGATGTGTCGCATGAGCTGCGCACGCCGCTGACGGTGCTGCGCGGCTCCCTCGAGGTCGTGCTCGAAGAGGACCGCGCGGCAGAGGAGTATCGGGAGGCAATCGGGAATGCCCTTCTGGAAGTCCGCCACTTGACGCGTGTCTCCCAGAACCTGCTCTTTCTGATCCGCGGCCAGAGCGGCGCGATCACCCTCTCCTTCGCCAACACCGATCTGGTGAAGTTCGTCTCGGACGTGACGCGGGATCTGCAACCGGTGGCCGCCGACCATGGACTCGAGCTGGCGGCCGAGCTGCCCGAGCAGCCGGTCACGGCGTTCGTGGACGCCGGACGCATGCAGCAGGTCCTGCACAACCTGCTGGAGAACGCCATCCACTACACGCCCTCGGGCGGCTCCGTGCGTGTTCGGCTGACCGCGGCTGCCGCGCAGGCACGTATCGCCGTCGAGGACACGGGCATCGGGATCCCCCAGGCAGACCTGCCGTACGTGTTCGAGCGCTTCTTTCGCAGCGACCGCGCCCGCCGTGCCTACCGGGGCGGGACGGGGCTCGGTCTCTCGATCGCCCGCTGGATTGTCGAGGCGCACAAGGGAACGACCTCTGTCGAGAGTCAAATCGGCAAAGGAAGTACGTTTACGGTGACGTTGCCGCTGGTGACATAGGAGCTATCAGCTATCAGCTATCAGCTGTCAGCTATCAGCCAGGCCTCGCTCCTCGACCGCTGAGAGCTGACGGCTGACAGCTGAGAGCTTGACACTCTAGAATCCTCCGGACCATGCGACCTGTTTACGTTCTCTCCGCGGCCCGCACTCCCATCGGGAAGTTCGGCGGCTCTTTTGCGTCGCTCTCGGCGGCGGATCTGGGGGAGGTCGCCGCGAAAGCGGCGCTCGAGCGCTCGGGCCTGCCGCCCGCGGCGGTCGACGAGACGATCTTCGGGCACGCGCGTCAGGCGGGCGGAGGGCCCAACACCGCGCGGCAGGTCTCACACCGCGCTGGCGTGCCCGACTCCGTTCCGGCCTACACCGTGAACAAAGCCTGCGCCTCGTCTTTGAAGGCTCTGACGCTTGCGGCCCTCTCGATCGCCGCCGGCGAGAGCGATGTCGTGCTTGCGGGCGGAGCCGAGTGCATGTCGGCGACCCCCTATCTCTTGCCTCGGGTCCGGTTCGGGCATCGGATGGGCCACGGGGAGATCGTGGACGCGATGTACCGGGATGGCTTTCTGTGTCCTCTCTGTGGTCAGGTGATGGGGGAAACGGCGGAGAACCTGGTGCGCGAGTACGCGATCCTGCGGGAAGAGCAGGACGCCTACGCGGCGGAGTCGCAGAGACGAACGGCGGCCGCAATCGAGTCGGGAAGGTTCACCGAGGAGATTGCGCCGGTGGAGATCTCGGGCAAGAAGGGGAGCCTTCGCGTCGAGCGGGACGAGCACCCGCGTCCCGAGACCACCGGGGAGACGCTCGCCAAGCTTTCGCCTGTCTTTGATCCGGAGGCGGGCACGGTCCATGCCGGCAACTCCTCCGGGATCACCGATGGCGCGGCGGCGCTCGTGCTGGGGACGGAGGAGGAGGTGAAAAAGGCGCGGGTCGAGCCTCTGGCGCGTGTTCTCGCATGGACGGCGGCCGGCGTGGAGCCTGAGCGCATGGGAATCGGGCCGGTTCCAGCCCTGCGCTCGCTGCTTGCGAAAACCGGGCGCAAACTCTCGGAGATCGATTTGATCGAGCTCAACGAGGCCTTCGCGGCTCAAGTCATTGCGTGTGCGCGGGAGCTACCGCTCGATCTTTCGCGCGTCAACGTCAACGGCGGCGCGATCGCTCTGGGGCATCCGATCGGCGCCACCGGCGCGCGGATCGTGACGACACTGCTTTACGAAATGAGGAGACGCGGCGCGAAGAGGGGCATCGCCACGCTCTGTGTCTCGGGCGGCATGGGAATGGCGGTTCTCTTCGAGCGCCCCTGAGGCTCCGGTAGGCTAGGTGGCTGTCAGCGATCGTCTCGGCTTCAGCCGCAATTGGTGATCGGCGATTTGTGATTTGTGAACAGGGCGGAGAAGGCCTGTCTGTGCTAATCACAAATCACCAAGCACCAAGCACCCATTGCGCCTCGAAGTCGAGGTTCGTGCCGCGGCCTGTGGGTTCGTTACAATCCCCTCTGTGCGTATCGCTCTGACGCTCGACCGGGATGCGAGTCGCGGCGAGTCGAACGACTACATTCGGGCGCTCCTGGCCGCGGGTTTTGCAAAGGACGAGATCGCGATTGTGCCGCCGGGCGCGCCCGTGGACGGATCCTTCGACGGTCTGGTTCTGGGCGGCGGTTGCGATGTGGATCCCGGCCGCTACGGCCACCCGCTGCGGCAGGACGCGGGTGTGGAAGTGGATGCCGAGCGCGATGCCACCGACTTCGCCCTTTTCGACGAGGCCTGGCAACATACTCTGCCGATCCTCGGGATCTGCCGCGGTCTGCAGGTCGTCAATGTCGCTCTGGGAGGCACGCTCGTGCAGGATCTGCCGAGCCAAAGGCCATCTCCGATCGCCCACCGGCGCAGCGAGAAGGACAAGACGCGGCGGGACCACTCGGTCAGACTGGCCCCGGGCACGCGCCTCTCGGAAATCGCCGGCACCGGGGAGATCCCGGTCAACAGCCGCCACCATCAGGCGATCGAGACGCCGGCCAACAGTCTGCGGATCGCAGCAACGGCGCCGGACGGCGTGATCGAGGCGGTCGAGACGGGGCCGGAACGGTGGCTGCTCGCGGTGCAGTGGCATCCCGAAAACCTCCTCGGAGATCCGGTGTCGGAGCGGCTCTTCGCGGAATTTGCGCTGGTTGTTCGGAAAGGCAGTCTCGCGGGGCGAGAGCCGACGGGACGGCGCCGACAGCGGCGAACCTTCGAACGCGGAGACCGTTGAGATGGGCGAGGAGCGTTTTCTCCGGCTCGAACGCACCCGCGGCGGGAGCCTCGCGCGGTTCCGGATTCATCTGCCTCCCGTCAACGTGCTTGGAGTCCGGGACCTGACGAAAATGGCCGTGACGATCGAGGAAGCGCGCGATGCGCGCGTGCTCGTGCTGTCCGGGCTGCCCCGGGCCTTCTCCGCCGGTGTCGAGGTGGCCGAGCACGAACCCGAGCCGGAGCGGATCGAGACGATGCTTTCCGCGATGCGGCGGCTTCTGACGGCGCTGGTCGAGACACCCGCCGTCACCGTCGCGGCAGTCGCCGGGGCGTGCCTCGGCGGAGGCGCCGAGATCGCCGCGGCGTGCGACATCGTGTTCGCCGCGGAGGACGCGCGGATCGGATTCCCGGAGATCCGGCTCGGTTGCTTTCCTCCTGGCGCCGTCGCTCTTCTTCCGGCCCGCATGGGCGAGACGCGGGCCGCCGAGTGGATCCTGACGGGGGAGAGCTTTTCCGGCCGGCAGGCCTTCGAGGCGGGTTTCGCGACACGGGCTCTTCCCGCCTCCGCGCTCGAGCGGGAGACCGAGCTTCTCACCCGGGCGCTCCTGGACCGCGGCGTCGGAGCGCTTTCGGCGGCCAGAGATCTTCTGCGCCAGACCCGTCGCGAGGCGCTTCAGAAGGTCCTTCCCCGCGCCGAAGAGGCGTACAGAGGACTCGCCGGCGATGAGGATCTGCGCAAAGCCGTGCGCGAGTTCGTCTCCGGTCGTAAGCCGTAAGCCGTAAACCGTGAACCGAGGCTGCTCCTCGTATCTCGGCTAACGGCTAACGGCTAACGGCTAACGGGCTAACGGCCCCCGATTAGAATCGCCGGCTAAATGATCGTCTACTTGAACGGCGAGTACCTCCCGCGCGAGCAGGCGAAGATCTCGCCGGAGGACCGCGGCTTTCTCTTTGCGGACGCCATCTACGAGGTCGTGCGCTTCTCTGGCGGCCGGCCGTACCGCCTGGCGGAGCATCTGGCGCGAATGAACGAAGGGCTCTCCGCGATCCAGATCGCCGCGGACGCCGGTTTCTACCCGGAGGTGGCCGCGCGCTTGCTGGCGGCCAATGGCCTGGCCCAGTCGGACGCGATTGTTTACGCGCAGGTCTCTCGCGGCTCGGCGCCCCGCACGCACGCCTTTCCTCCGGCCGACACGCCGCCGACGGTTTTTGCTTTCGCCCGGGCGGCCGATCCGCCGCCTCCTCCTCAAGGGAACCGGGCGATCCTCCTGCCCGATGAGAGATGGGGGCGCTGCGACATCAAGACCGTCATGCTGTTGCCCAACGTGCTCTCGGCGCAGCGGGCCCGCGAATCCAACGCCATGGACGCGATCCTCGTGCGGGATGGGATCGCCTGGGAGGCGACCCGAGCGAACCTCTTCATCGTCTCGGGCGGGGTCGTGCGGACGGCGCCCAATGGGCCACGCATCCTTCCCGGCGTGACGCGCGGCGCGGCGCTGGAGGCGGCGCAGGGCCTGCGCTTTCCGGTGGAGCAGCGAGTTTTCACGGTCCAGGAGATGCTCGCCGCCGAGGAGGTGTTCCTGGCCTCGACCACGCTCTGGACCTGCTCGCTCACGTTGATTGACGGGCGCTCCATCGGCGACGGACGGCCGGGCCCGGTCGCGCGAAGCATCCGCGAGGTGCTCTACGCAGAGTTTACGGGGTAGCCCTTGGGTCCTGGATCTGTCGTGCGAGATCAACAGCCGGGGGTCAGCCTCGCATCTGTCGGCTATTTCCTCGGGTAACGCGCCTCCACGACCGAGGAGATCCCACCGCGGGAGGAGAAGTTCCCCGTTACCGTCATCCTCTTCGGGTGGCAGGCGGCCACGCAGTCCTCCAGGACCCGGTTGACCGCGTTCTCGTAAAAGATCCCGAGGTTGCGATACGCCACGATGTAGAGCTTCAAGGACTTGAGCTCCAGACAGAGCTTGTCCGGGACGTAACGGATCGTGATGTGCCCGAAGTCCGGCAGGCCTGTCTTCGGGCAGATCGCGTTGTATTCGGGGATCTCGATCGCGATTTCGTAGTCCGGGTACTGGTTTGGCCAGGTCTCGATTGCCGGAAGCGGCGCCTGGATACCCGCCCGTGCGTGTTCTTCGGTGTAGTCGGCCATTCTGCAGATCGTAAAGCGTAAATCGTAAAACGTAAAACGTGGTCCGGGGCCGTGCTCCGTTTAACGCTTTACGTTTAACGTTTCACGGCTTTGAACGGCTTTGGTAGCATGCGCCGTCCTCATGGAGTGGCTCCGGCAGGTCTTCCACCAACTGACCGACGTCCAGACCCTGGTCCGCGTCGGCGGACTCACGGTCACGACCGCGATCGTCTTCGCCGAGACGGGTCTGATGGTTGGGTTCTTCCTTCCGGGTGACTCGCTGCTGTTCACGGCCGGGGCGATCGCGGCGCAAGGGCACTTGCCGATCGTCACCCTCAACGGTCTGCTGATGCTCGCGGCGATCGCCGGCGACACGGTCGGCTACTGGATCGGACGCAAGACCGGTCCCGCGCTCTTCCGACGGCCCAAGTCGCTTTTCTTCAACCCGGAGCACCTGCGCCGGGCCCACGATTTCTACGAGAAACACGGAGGCAAGGCGATCGTGCTCGCGCGCTTCATGCCGATCGTCCGGACCTTCGCGCCCGTCGTCGCCGGGATGGGGCGGATGAACTATCGGCGTTTCCTCTTCTTCAACGTCTTTGGCGGGATCGGCTGGGTTCTCTCGATGACGCTGACCGGCTTCTTCCTGGGACGGGCCCCGTTCGTCCAGCGGCACTTCGAACTCGTCGTCCTGGGGATCATCTTCCTGTCGATCCTTCCGGGGATCGTCGCGTTTGTAAGGGAGAAGCTGAAGACGAAGCGTGAAACGTGAAACGTAAAGCGTGAAACGAAAAACCGAGTTCTGCGGCTTCGTTTGACGTTTTTCGCTTTACGATTTACGTCCTCTAGGCCACCACCGAGGCGGGCCGAGGCTGGGAGTCCTTGGGCTCCCGGAAGTGTGCGATCAAATCGGCGATGTCCCGCGTGTGGGACCGGTCGTGTTCGGCCATCATCCGCGCCACGTCTTCGAGAGTGACACGCCCGACACCTTCCTGCTCCGCCGCCCGCTTCCAGTCCGGCGGCGACAGGAAGCGCAGGGTCTCCAGGTTTCCGTCGCGGGCGATTGCGAACAGGGCGAGGCCTTTGGCCAGATCCCGAATCTGATAGTTCCTCTCCCGGGCGATGCGGTCGCCGTCGAAATCGGAGAGGCGAGGTTCTTCTTCCGCGAGAATCCTGCGGATGCGCACGCCGTAGCCCTCTCGCTCGAGATCGGCGAGATGCCAGACATTCTCGATCAGGGAGAACGCTCCCTCGGCGGGCCGTCGGCGAGCCTCTTCGGCCGAGAGACTCGCGGCCGCCCGAGCGAGCAGCGCCGGCGTGGATTCGAGCGTGAGTAGCAATGTCTCGAGTTTATGACGGTTCATTCCAGGCCCCTGCTTCCTCCATTACGTACGCACGAGCCGCGGAAAGGTTTCCGCATCGCATCGATGCGAAGTTGGGTCATGAAGACACGGTTCCCAGGGAGTAACGTGTTCTCCGGGTGAGGCCGTGCTCGGCGCGGGATAGAATGCTGCCCGCTCAGGAGAGACCAGAGACCGATGACCCGATCCCGCATCGTGGCTTTTCCGTGTGCTCGCGGTTGGGTTCTTGGCCCGACGGTTCTGCTCTTTCTCGGCACGCTCCTTGCCGCCTTCGCGAGCCTCGAGGCGGCCCCGGCGCCGGGAAAACACCGGCGGCGGGCCGCAGTGGGACCCTACAGACGTTACGTCATGGCCATCGCCATCGACCCCGCCTCCTCATCCAAGCTCTACTCGTGTACCGGTGGCGGAGTCTTTCAGAGCGCCGACGGAGGGGTGACGTGGGAGACGGTCCATCCCGGCTTGATCGGCCGCTTCGCAACTGCCGTCGCGATCGATCCCGGCGATCCCTCGACCCTCTATGTCGGGACGGGTACGGGTGTCTTCAAGAAAACGGCGGACGGTGTGGGCCAAACGGCGCTCGGTGAGGACATTGGCTTCGTGGGCGCGCTCGCGATCGATCCCACATCCGCTTCAACGATCTATGCAGGCACGAGGACTGGAGTCTTCAAGAGCACAGACGGCGGCGTGAGTTGGACGGAGATGAACGCGGGGTTACACAACCACTTCGTCACGTCGCTGGTGATCGACCCGGGCGCCCCGGCGACGCTCTACGCGGCCACCAACGGTGGGGGAGTCTTCAAGAGCACCCGGTCGGGGGCGGACTGGACACCCGTCAACAGCGGCTTGACGAGCATGATCGTGCTGACCCTGACCATCGATCCGCGATCCCCCGCGACGCTTTACGCGGAGACCACGGAGGGGGTGTTCCGGACTTGCAACGGAGGGAAAGCCTGGACGCCGATCAACAACGGGCTGTCCAGCCGATTCGTCCTCGCTCTCGTGATTGATCCGGCGGCTCCCTCGACTCTCTATGCCGGGACGGCGAGTGGAATCTTCAAGAGCACGGATGGCGGCGGAAACTGGACTTCGATCGGCAACGGTCTGACGAATCTGTTTGTGTCTGCCCTCGCCATCGATCCCGACGATCCCGCCACGCTCTATGCGGGGACAAACGGCGGGCTGTTCAAGAGCACGAGCGGGGGATCGAGCTGGATCGATCTGAAGAAGGAATATGACGAGCGGCACACCTCCGAGTGATCGGGCGCGGCCGCTTGCCGCCCTCTCGCTGTCGCTCCTGCTTCTGCTCGGAAGTTGCGGCGGCCTCGCCTTCGAGGCTCTGGCCGCGCAGGCGTCCGCCGAAGAGATCTCCGGCGGGGCGGGCGCCGTCGTCGCGCTCGCGATTGCGTCCGCTTCCGGCTCCACGGTCTACGCGGGCACGGCAGCCGGTCTCTACAGGAGCGCGGACGGGGGGCAGAGCTGGGCCGCTGTGGAAGGGGATCTCGCGGGACTGTCGGTCAACGCCCTGGCGGTCGACCCGGCCAGCCCGTTGACTGTCTACGTCGGGACCAATGGCGCCGGGATCTTCCGCGGTGCCAGCGGAGGCGGCGGGTGGGCGAGCGCCAATACCGGTCTGACCAATCTCTTCGTCGAGGCGTTGGCGGTCGATCCGGCGCCGCCGGGAGCCGTCTACGCGGGAACCGACGACGGAATCTTCGCGAGCCTGGACGGCGCCAAGAGCTGGAAGGCCGTCGGGGAAGGTCTGACGGATTCTTTCGTGACCGCTCTGGCAATCGAGCCGGGCTCCTCGATGGTCTACGCGGGCACGCGCCGCGGGGGGATCTTCAAGACCGGCAAGAGCGGCCGCTGGGTGGCTGCGGGCGCGGGTCTGGCCCGTGGGACCGTGCGGGCCCTGGCAATCGATCCAGCTTCGCCTTCGACGGTCTACGCGGGGACCGAGAGCGGCCTCTTCAAGACCACGGCCGCTGGCGAGGCCTGGTCCGCGATCAACACGGGTTTGGCTAGCATCTCCATCCTGGCCCTCGCCATCGATCCGGGCTCCCCGTCGAGGCTCTATGCGTGCACGGGCCCCGGCCTTTTCCGCAGCGGCAACGGCGGCGCCAGCTGGTCCGCGGTCGAGACCGGCTCCGCCGCGACGTTCTTCGACACCGTGGCGATCGATCCGACCTCGCGCAGGGCCTTCGTCGGTTCCGACAGCGCCGTTTTGAGGACCACGGACGGCGGCAAGAGCTGGGCGCTGGTCAAGCTTCCGGCGCCTGCGCAGGCCGAGGAGGAACCCTGACCGCCGCCACGTTCTGAAGGTTACGGTCACCGACCACTCCGGGAAGAAGGGAGAAGGGAGCCGGGAGCTCTCACGGTTTCGACGTGAAGTAGTCTTCCAGGTCTGGCATGGGCATCGACGAGATCCGTTCTTTCTTTCACTCGAAGCTCTCGCACGGGCAGGAAGAGCACCGGCCCGACCGCGTGGCGATCGCGGCCTGCGCGCTGTTAATCGAGCTGGCGCACGCGGATGACTTCTTTGGGCAAGAGGAGCGCGGCCGGATCCTGCGTGCCGTGCGGGAGGACCTGAAAGTCCCCGAGGACGAAGTGCGCGAAGTGCTACGCCTGGCCGAGGAGGAGCGGCGCGAGAGCGTGGATCTCTATCAGTTCACGCGGCTCGTGGCGCAGAACTTCTCCAAGGAGCAGCGCTTGCGCTTGATCGAGGCGGTGTGGGGAGTCGTCTACTCGGACGGTGTCCTGACCGCGGCCGAGAACCAGCTCGCCCGCCGGATCGCGGAGCTTCTCGGGTTCCAGCATCCGGAGGTCCAGGCAGCCAAGGAGCGCGTCGCCAGGCGGGGAT
>JBOGJN010000133.1:0-5026 GCA_050745445.1 Thermoanaerobaculia bacterium | reverse complement strand
GCTCGTGCTGCTCGGGTGCGTATTGGCCGCGGGACTGTTTGGGCAGAAGGCCCCGGCTCCCGCCCCGACGCCTGTCCCGGCTCCTCCCGAATCGCCGGGGCAGGCGCTGCTGGAGGCGGAAGAGTCCGCCCTCGAAGGGCGGTCCTACACGTATGACCCGGCGGGACGACGCGACCCGTTCCGCTCTCTGCTCGTCCGCGAGCAGGGCCGGGGCGGCGCCCAGCGGCCTCCGGGGATCGCCGGCATCGCGGTCGACGACATCAACTTGCAGGGAATCTGGAAGACGCGGTCGGGGTACTTGGCGCAGATCCGGGGGACGGACAACAAGAGCTATCTGCTACGCGCCGGCGACCAGCTCTACGACGGAGAAGTGACCCGCGTTGGCCCAAACGAGGTTGCCTTTCGCCAGAACCTGAATGACCCGCAGAGTGTGAAACCGTTCCGGGACATAACCAAGCAGCTGAATGCGACGATCAAGCCCTGACTTTGGAAGCCCGGCGGCTTCCGGTGCAACGGGAGGAACGATGCGAATGGCATTGAGAAGGACCGCGACGGCGATCGTGGCCCTGGCGCTTGCGGCGGTTTTTGGATCCGCCGCAAAGGGAGGGCCTGTGTCGAGCGCCCAGAGGACCCCGGATGCGGCCTCGGCGGCGTCCTCGGGCTCCCCGAACGGTTCTCGCGCGGCGACTCCCTCGCCGACCCGGGTGACGGGGGCGGCCTACAACGAAGACGCCGATGGGGCGCGAATCGTCCTGTCTGCGGATGCTCCGCTGCTTTACACTGCCTACGAACCCCGGCCGGATCTTCTGGTCGTGGATCTGCCGGGAGTCGGTCTCTCGGATCAGTTCCAACCCTTGAACGCGGCGGGCGCGCTGGTTTCCTCGGCCCGTATCGAGTCTGTCTCGGAGATGGGCAAGCAGCTCACGCGCCTGACGATCGCCCACCGGGAAGGGGTCCGCTACGATGTCCGCACCGTCGGCCAGGGGTTGGCCGTCTCCTTTGAGGTGCCCCGGGCCGCGGTGGCGGAACCATCGCCGCCTTCGCCGCCGGAACCGGCCCGGGAAGAGCTCGAACCCGCACCGACCGCTCGCGCCGAGCTTGCGCACGCCCTCGAAGAGGTCCGGGTGATACCGACGGAGAGTTCCGTGACGGTCGCCCTTCGGGGCGATGGCCTCTTCCGGCCCAAGGACTTCGTGCTGGAAAATCCGCCGCGGGTCGTCATCGATCTGCCCGGCGTCCGCAACGCGGTTCGCCGCCGCGTCGTGCCGGTCAACGGCGGTCTGGTGTCGCGCGTGCGCATCTCCCAGTTTCAGTTCACCCCGGATCTGGTGACGCGCGTGGTCCTCGATCTGTCGCGCCCGCTGCCGCACGAGCTGCGTCCCGACGGAGAAACCCTCTCCGTGCTGGTTTCCGGGACCGAGACGGGCGCGGCGCCGCTGGCCGAGGGGGCCGCCTCCCGTACGACGATCGCCGAAGCCGCTGCGCCGGCGCCGCAGCCCGTGGCCGGGCCGGCTCCGGTCGTCGCGTCCCCGGTCGAAACGAAGGCGGCTGTCTCGGGGGCGGCTGATTCAGAGGCTCCTGCCAGACAGACGCAGGCGACAGAGGCTCTCGGAGTGACCGCTTCGACGGAGAAGCCGGTGGAGAGGCAGCCGGAGGCGGCGCCTGCTTCTCCGGCCCCGCCGGCGCCGGCCCCGGCGGCCGCTGCCACGTCCCCGCAGGAGCCGGCCGGAGGCTCCGCGCCGCCGGCGGTTTCTTCGGCGAGCCCGCCGCAGGCGAACCCCCCCGAGCGTTCGCGGTCGGGCTCCTCCCGCCACGCCACACGCGAAGAGGCGCTCTTTGAGGCCGCCGCGGCCATTCTGGACCAGGAACAGACGGCGCAGCCGGGCGGGGCCGGGACGTTCCAGCCGCGCACGATCGCGGAGTCCCAAACGCAGTTTACCGGGGAGCCCGTCTCGCTCGACCTCAAGGACGCAGACATCAAGGACGTCTTCCGGACCATCTCCCAGCTGACTCAGTTGAACATCGTCGTGGATCCGGAAGTGCGTGGCACGGTCACCGTCCAGCTCGAGGACGTCCCGTGGGACCAGGCCCTCGACCTGATCCTGAAGCAGAACAGTCTCGGGTACGTGCTCGAGAACAACATCATGCGCATCGCGACGACCGCCAAGCTTCAGTCCGAGCAGGCGGACCGCGCGCGTCTGGCCGAAGCCCGACAGGCGGCGGAGCCAACACGCACGGTGATCAAGAAGCTGTCCTACGCCAGGGCAGGCGAGATCACGGCCACCGTCAAGAGCGTGATGTCCAAGCGGGGCGACATCGTCGTGGACGCGCGGACCAACACGCTGATCATTCGCGAGATCCCGACCTACCTTCCGGCCGTGTTGCAGCTGATCGAGAACCTGGACACGGCAACACCTCAGGTCATGATCGAGTCGCGGATCGTCGAGACGACCAAGTCGCTCGGCCGCAGCCTCGGCATCAACTGGGGATTCTCCGGGGTGGCCGACGTGGCCCACGGGAACACGACAAATCTCCAGTTTCCGAACACCATTGATTTTCGCAACTTGACGCCGGGCGGGCAGCCGGGCGGCTTCCGCGTCCCCCTCGCGGCTGGCACGCCCATCATGGGAATTCGCCTAGCGAACGCTCTGGACTCCTTCGGCCTCGACCTCGCGTTGTCGGCCGCAGAGAACCAGGGGTTGCTCAAGATCATTTCCTCTCCAAAGGTCGCCGCGCTCACCAACACGGCCGCGTCGATCCAGTCGGGCGTGCAGATTCCGGTGCAGACGACCGTCAACAACACGACGACGGTCATCTATGTGGATGCGACCCTGAAGCTCACGGTCACGCCGCAGATCACAAACGAGGGGACGATCCTGCTCGATGTTTCCGTTTCCAAGCGCGAGCCGGCAGTGGCCCTGAATCTCTCGATCGGCAACAACGTGCCGCTCACCGTGCGGGAATACAAGGGTCAGGTCCTCGTGCGTGACGGGGGCACCACGGTGATCGGAGGCATCTTCCAGATCAACGATCAGGATCAGAACAACATGATTCCGGGTCTCTGGAAGATCCCAATCTTCGGCAACCTGTTTCGCAACACGACACGCACCGAGAAACACGACGAGCTGCTGATCTTTATTACGCCTCGGATTCTCCGGTCGTGAAGAGGAGAGAGCCAATGAAGAGAAGACTCCTGATCCCCGCGGCGCTTCTCGCGATTGCGCTCGCGCCGGCCTGTACGAATAAGCAGGCGGAAACCGAGCAGTCCGTTATTCTCACGGTGGACCTCACGGACCAGGCGGGCTTGACCAACATCAACCCGCCCCACACCATCACGATCCCCACCATGAACGTGAACAGCCGGTTGAAAAGCCCGACAGCGAGCAACCCGGTCGGAATGGCCGACGTTTTGCTCAGCTACTACGTGGTCCACTACCACCGAAACGACGGGGGCACCCGCCTGCCCGCGGATCAGACCTTCGCGGCCGGCTTGCGTCTGGCCACACCGGGGACAGTGACGATGGCGGACTTTCCCGTTCTCAGTCAAGCAGCGGTCGAGGGGGCTCCCTTCAATTCGCTGGTCCCGGCCAACGGCGGGATCGACCCCGAGACGGGAAAGACCGAGATCGATCTTTTCTACGACGTCACGTTTTTCGGGCAAACGGTCGCCGGACAGAGCGTTCAGAGTGAGACAGCCACGGCAATCCGGATCTTCCAATACTTTTAGACGGAGGCTCGCATGCGCCGGATCACCTTGATTCTCCCGCTTCTCGGGCTCGCCGCAGCCTCTTGGGCTTGCTCCACCGACTCGCCGACGGCTCCCACCGGCACAAACCCGGTCCAGATCCAGCTCTCCACAGCCAACCCCAATCCCGTGGCCCCGTCGTGCACGCCCATTCAGGCGATCGTGACCTCGAACGGCGTCAACGTCGGGACCGCCGTGACTCTCTCGACCAGTCTCGGCACGTTCGGGCAGAACGGGCCAGCGGTCATCACCGTGACCGCGCCATCGGGGGTCGTGAACACGAGCCTTTGCTCGAATAGCGCCGGCGCCGCCGCCGTCGGCGCGAGCGCCACGGTCGGGAACCAAACGGGAAGCGCGACTCTGAGCGTGACTTTTCATTAGACCCGACGACGGTCGTGCGGGTTCAGAAGATTGATTCCGGCGACGGCGGCTTGCCGGGTCTCCCACCTTCCGGATGAGACTCCGGAACGTCTTGCCAGGATCTCCCGCCCCCGAGCCAGGCCCGGTCTGAGCCTCCCATGGCAGATTCAAAGTCCGAAGCCCGAATCCGCGATCTGAAGCGACGACTGGAGCTCGACCCGGGGTCCCGTCTATTCGTGTCGCTCGCCGAGGAATACCGAAAGGCCGGGCGGATTGCCGATGCGCTCTTGACCCTCCAGAAGGGGTTGCAGACCCATTCCCACTACCTTTCGGCACAGGTGGCGCTGGGCCGCGCCTACCTGGAAGCGGGGCTGATCAGCGAGGCCATCGCGACCTTTTCCAAGGTCCTTTCCGAAGACCGGGGCAATCTCGTCTCCGCCAAGTCGCTTGCGGATATCTATCTCTCCCGCGGTGAGACTCTCGAGGCGGTCAAGAAATACAAGCTCTACCGCGCCCTCTCCGGGGACCGGGACGTTGACGACATCATCGAGCAGCTGGAAGGAAAGCTCGCGCCCCCGCCTCCGCGCGCGTCGGGGGCGGCCGCTGTTCCTCCTCCGCCCACCTTCTACGAGGAGAAACGCCCCGACCCCGTCCGGCGTTCGCGGACCCCGAAGGTCGCGGAGCCCGCGCCGGCCGCCCCCGTGGAGGAGCCCTTCGACATGACCCCGGTGGCCTTCGAGCCGGAGGGATCCTCCGCGGAGGAAGCCGCCGAGCCGGAGCCGTTCCCTGTCGTGTCGCGCGATCTTCCGCTTCTCACCCCGCCCCCCGTTTCGCGCTCGCTGTTGCCGTTGCCGGCCTCCGAGGAGGACGTGTCGACGCGCGCTCTTCGCATGGCGGACATCCTCGCGCAAGCACCCGCCG
>JBOGJN010000132.1:0-5442 GCA_050745445.1 Thermoanaerobaculia bacterium | reverse complement strand
GCGGAGACAATTTATATAATTACGTCATGCCGAGGATGAGCAACGCGATGACGAAGGCCGAGGTACGCCAACTAGCGCTCCACGCCATCCGTCTCGGCGCGCCGATGAGCTTTACCGCCGGCGAGGTGACGACGGCGCTACATGGCGCCGGGCACCCGCAGCTCACCCGTGATGCTGTGGACCGGGCGCTGAAGGATCTGCGCTCCATCGGCGAGGTCAGGTGCGAGCTGAAACCGGTCACCCGTAACGGCATCCGGATCCCGAACGCCGCCCACTACTATGCCCCGCGCGCTGGGCAGGGGCAGGCTCCAGGCTGCGACTCGTGCGATGACTGCCGCGCGGGCCAGCCCTGCGGCGTCATGGCGGCCTTTCAGGAGGCGGAGGGAATGATCGGAAGGAGATGATGCTCTTGTACCCGGCCTGGTATCCAACGCGAACTTGGACACCCACGGAGGTGGCGTGGCACCGAGCCGGCACGGACGAATGGCGACGCCGAAAGGAGGAGGAGCATGGCGAGCGAGAGGAAGGCACCGAGGGTCAGGGAGTACGGGCCGACCAGCTTCCGGCTGACGGCCACGACCCGAAACGGTGAGGACGTTCAGGTCACGGTCCGCACCAGGGTGGGAGATCGCTCCGGTCTCGCCGGGACCCTGAATCTAACGGTGGACGAGTGGCGGGCGCTGAGCGTGATGCTCGCGTTCGCGGAGAGCAAGCACGGAGGCGCCCTGCAAACCAAGGTAGAGATCCTGGCGGACGACTTCGTGCGGCAGGTGATGTAGCTGTACGGACGGGAGCTGGCGCCCGCCCGGTCGTTGGGAGAACGGAGGAACGTTGCCAGAGCAGACGATCGAGACCGCCGCGGTTGCGGAGGTCCAGTGCAAGAGGTGCGGATGGCGGTGGACGCCGCGTCGGTCGAACCCGAAGTGGTGCCCGGCGTGCAACTCCCCGTATTGGAACAAGGCGCGTGAGCGGCCGACGATGCCGACCGCGCGACAGAGAGTCCGGGCGGAGGATTGAAAAAACGGGGGCCGCACGGCCCCCTTCGAAAGAGGAGGTTTCGGTTTCATGATGCCAGAGGAAGAGCAAGAACGCAAGCTGACGCCGGCGGAATACTACCGCCCGGCGATCGGATTTCGGCACTCCAACGATACCAGGCGACTGTTCGAGGCGCTGACCGTCGTCCAGGGACAGATCCGGAACGTCGAGAAGAACCAGGAGAACCCGCACTTCCATAGTCGGTACGCCGACCTGGCGGCCGTGTGGGACGCGATCCGCGGACCGCTCACCGGAGCCGGGCTGTGCATCATCCAGGGCGCCTCGACCACCTGGGTGACCGGCGCCGCGCTCGTGACGGTCACGACTCGACTGACCCACTCCAGCGGCGAATGGATCGAGAACGACCTCCAGGCGGCCGCCGGAATCGGGCGTCCACAGGAGGTCGGCAGCACTATCACCTACCTCAAGCGATACGCGCTCTGCGCCCTGATGGGCATCGCGTCCGAGGACGAGGACGACGACGGCGAGGGAGCCGAGGGTCGAGGACGTCAGGCCGACAAGCAGCCCGACAAGGGCCAGCCGCCCAAGAAGCAGGCCCCGGCCGCGACGGCGAAGCCGAAGGGCAAGCTCTCCGAGAAGGACGCCAAGGCCGTGCTGGTCGCGTTCGAGAAGTTCAAGGTGACCAAGGCACAGCTTGAGGAGAAACTCGGGAAGCCGGCCGATGCCTGGACGGACGACGAGCGCCAGCGCGCGGTGGCGATCTACAAGGAGCTGGAGGAGGGGACCCGCAAGGAGGACATCTTCGGCCAGCAGATCGAGGATCCGAAGTCGAAGGACGAGCCTGGTGCCAAGGGGTAGTGCCCTCCGGTACATGATGGTCTGCGCCTGCGGCTACCGCGAGGGTCCGTGGAGCGGCAAGGAGGTCATCCGCGCTCGGGCGGCGCTCCACCTCTTCCCGGGCGTCAACCGGAGGTGCTCGGTGGAGGTCTACAGGACGCGGTTCTCGGAACGAATCGAGTATTCGCTCGTGTCGGTCGCCGGGGAGGGGCCGTAGGGTGGAGGTAATCGAGACCCCTGACGGGCGCCGGTACTACCGCGGTGACGGCGGGCGCCTCTTCGTCTCTGTGACGACCGCTCTCGGCCGCGTGTTCCGATATGGTGGGTGGGCCGGGTTCGACCCGCAGAGCCCGGTGATCCTCACGGCGCGAAGGCGTGGCCGCGCGGTGCACCGGGCCTGCGAGATCCTGGCGCGCGGGGAGGAGATACAGCCCGGTTCTGTCCACCTGTCGATCGCCCCCTACGTCGACCAGTTCCGCCACTTTAAGCTGACCACCGGGTTCCGCGCCACCGGGACCGAGCTACAGGTCCGATCGGAGGTCTATGGCTTCGCCGGCCGGTTGGACCTGGTGGGGGAATGGCCGCCATACGTCGACGATTCCGGCGGCCTGCTGGACGTCAAGACCTATGACGACGTCTGGCTCGCGGAGCCCCAGGTGGCGGCCTACGAGCAAGGATACCGCGAGACGGTTGGCGAATGGGAGCGGCCCTTGCGTCGCGGAACACTGCTCCTGACTGGCGGCCGGCCCGACGAGTGGCG
This sequence comes from Thermoanaerobaculia bacterium, assembly GCA_050745445.1. Classification (GTDB taxonomy): domain Bacteria; phylum Acidobacteriota; class Thermoanaerobaculia; order UBA5066; family Gp7-AA6; genus JBOGJN01. The sequence continues at coordinate 2,849 of JBOGJN010000132.1, read as the reverse complement.
ACTGCGCCCCCTGGAGGAGGCCGACGGATTCACGATGTTCCTGAGCGCCCTGAACTGCTTCGTGTACGCCGACCGCCACGGGCGGCTAGCGGCGCTCGGGGAGGCAAGTTGATTAACGTCCACCGTGGCGGACGTTATGGTGGTTTTGGTACGCCATCTTAGACGTAGGGAGGAGAAACGTTGTTCCAGATTGAGATTGCCCCCGAGGTGCAGAAGGAAGCGGATGACGCTCTGGCGGTGGTGGCCGGAACGATGGAGCTGCGGATCGCAACGGAGGACCAGTACGCGGCCGCCGGCGAGCTTGGAGTCCAGATCCAGACGATGAAGCGCTCCCTGGAGGACCAGCTCGAATTCCTCCAGGAGCCCATGCGGAAGTCGAAGCAGGAGGCCAATGAGGCGATGCGCCGCGCCAAGAGCATGTTCGAGCCGTGGCTGGTGAAGCTGACCGGCGCCGCCGCGCGCGTCGACCTCCTGATGAGCACGTTCCGGGCCGACCAGCGGCGACAGCAGAAGCTCCTTGCCGAGAAGGCCGAGGCGGAGGCGAGGGCGAGGGCGCGCGAGGAAGCAGAGAGGCGCCGGGCGGTCGCGAAGGAGCTTGCCGAGAAGGGGATGGCTCAGGAGGCGTGGGCGATCGAGACCAGGCTTGCCCCGGTGGCCGCCCCGGTATCGACCTACACGCCGCCGCCGCCGAAGGTCTCCGGGGTGGTGACCAAGAATCGAAAGGCCGCCCGGGTGAACGTCGAGGAGCAGTTCCTTCACCTGAAGGATGCCATCGATGCCTGGAACGCCTTCCACCAGCAAGAGAAGCAAATAGTTCCCGCCGAGTTCTGGCGGCTGGACCAGGCCGCACTGGACGATCGGGCCGACCAGACCGGCGGCATGATCCCCATCCCGGGCGCGGAGTTCTACGACGTGGACAAGACCGTCTTCAGGAGGAAGCGATGAAGCGATGCCCGATCTGCGGAAGTAGGCCCTTCCGTCCAAGAACAGAAATCGAGCGCATCTTGAGCAGGCAGGCCCAGCTACAGCGGGACCTGGTCAAGAGAGAACAGAGGAGGGGCCGGTGAGCGAGAAACCAAAGACCATCATTCCAAAGCCGTTGGCCCACGCCGTCTCGCTCGTCCTGGTTCCGGTCAACTGGTGGCTCCGCGTCACCACCGTGCGCCTGTACGTCGGTTGGTTCATCGCGGCGCCGTTCGGGATCCCACCGATCGACCAGCTCCAGGCGTTCGGGGCTGTGCTGTGCTGGCACGTCCTTCAGGGCGTCAAGCGCACACGAGAGGAGGACGGATACGCGATCGTCAAGGACAACCTCGGGATCCTGCTCTACTACCTCTTCTGGCTGGCGCTCGGGTGGGTGGCCTACCACGCCGCCTTCGCGCCAACCTGGAGCCCTTCGTGAGCCGGGATTGGTGGGTGCTGTACCGCGTGCTTGGGCAAGACCTGCGGGCTGGACCATACACCTTGGCCGAGGCGGAGATCCACAAGGCCGACATCGAATCGTTCGAGGGAGTCACGGACGTCAAGCTGGTGCAGAAATGAGGGAAGCGGACTACGTCAACTGGGTTCGGCGCCGCTGGTACCTGAGCGAGCAGAACAAGCCCTTCAGGATGCGCCTCGACCGCGACCCGCTGTACCTCTCTGGCTGCCTGATGGGCGAGGCCGCGGAGGTTTGGGACGTCTACAAGAAGCCTCACCGATCGATGAGGAACCGAAGCGCCGCGGAGCGCGACAAGGCGATCCTTGAACTAGGCGACGCCTACCACTACCTGACCCGCCTGGCGGATTACGAGGGCGTCACGATGGACGAGGTACGCGCGCGAAACATGCGGAAACTGGAGGAACGCGATGGAGCAGAAGGAAGGCTTCCCGACATGCGACCCGACCGAGCCTGCTGGCCAGACTTCGATCCAGTCGCCGCAGCCCACGGAGCCTGCGGCAAAGAGGAGGCGGCGTCACCGACGCGAAAACCATCGCGTGATGTCCGGAGACGGCGTCGTTCGTGAGGAGTCCTGCTCGTCGTGTGGCCGGCTGGTTCTGGCCCTCTTGGACGGCTTGTGCGGCCGCTGCGGCGTCAGGGCTGAGTACAAGAGGAGGGCTCAGCGCGGCAAGCTGAGCCGCGCGGACCTCTCGGAGCGGGCCTACAACAGGAAGTGCATTCCTTGATGTGCGCCGTGAAACATTCCCCCTATCTTCTTGACGAACCGTCGGATCCTTGATGGCCAAGACGATGCTGGGCGGGCAGAAGTACGAGGAAAGGTCTACCCTCAAGCAGGGCCGACTGGCACCGGCGCCCATCGTCCGACCGGTAGACCGAAGCCGCGCGTGCCGCCCCTACGTGCTCCAGTCCAAGTGCGCACAGGGCGGGGAGGACCTGACGGAGGAGAACGCCTGGGAGCACCGGCGGTGGTTGTGGGATCGCGAGCGGAACAACTATGTCTTGAGCCGAGAGTTTCTGTGCACCGCCCACGCGGTGCCGCGGCGAAACGCATACCGCGAGGGGCACAAGGATGGATGACGAGGTGGGCCGAACGATAATGCGACTGGTGGAGGCGAACAATCGCGAGCTAGAGCGTCGACGGGCGGCCGAGCGTCGGATTCGCGAGCTGGAAGCGACGGTCCTGGCGCTCCAGCGGGCGCTCGTAGAGCAAAAAGGTCTTGCGGATGAGCGGAGCTGACTATATAACCGCTGAAAACGAGTTCGAGGACGCCGTCCCAACGAGCGCCTCGATCGGGGCGGGCCGGGTAAACGGGCACGACGCCGCGGGTCCCCGGTCCGCCATCGAGGAGGAGTCTTTTGCTTGTAACCGAGAAGGACAGGGGACACACCGTCAGCATGTTGCTCCGAA
>JBOGJN010000131.1:0-1444 GCA_050745445.1 Thermoanaerobaculia bacterium | reverse complement strand
TGGCGGGTGGCGTACGACTGCATGGACGAGTGGACGAATTTCCCGGGCTTTGGCCCGGATGTGCTCGCTCTCGAGGAAGGTCTGGTGCGAGATGCCGACTTGACGATCGTCTCAGCCGACCGGCTGGCGGAGAAGTGGGGAGCGCGGGCCCGTCAGACGGTGGTCGCGAAAAACGGCGTGGATCTCCAGCACTACCGAGAACGCTACGGAGAGAATGACATCCTGGGAGAGGTTCGGCGTCCCGTCATCGGCTACTTCGGAGCGCTCGCCTCCTGGGTGGACGTGTGGCTGCTCGCGAAGATCGCCGCAAAGTACCCGAACGCGACGCTGGTCCTGGCGGGAGGGCACTTCGACGTCGATCTTTCGGCGATCGCATCGCTCCCGAACGTGAGTCTGCTAGGCCAGCGCCCCTATGGCGAGATGCCTCAGCTCCTCTGGAACTTCGACGTCTGCATCATTCCGTTTTTCGTCAACGCCATCACCGAGGCCACCAACCCCGTCAAGTTTTACGAGTATCTCTTCGGCGGAAAGCCCGTCGTGGCTCCCGACCTGCCGGAGCTGCGCCCCTACGCGAACGTTTCCTACCTCGCCCGCAACCACGAGGAGTTTCTCGCCCAGATCGACCGGGCGCTCGCGGAGCCGCTGGAGGATCCGCGCAGGGCCCGCCGCCGGGAGATCGCCGCGGCGAATGACTGGCAGGAGCGTTATCGGGCCATTCACGAAGCAATCGCGAGCACCTTCCCACTGGAGCTCTTAAAGAGCCAACCCTCACGCCTCCGGAAGCTGTTCTGTTTCTGCAGGAACATTCTGCACGCGCTGCGACGTTTCCCGGCGCTCCGGCGGCGTGGGGCCCCCCGCGCGCCCGCGCCCATCACGAGGGATTGCCTCTACGACGTCGTCTGTCTGCCGATCATCGAGTGGGGCTTCCGTTTCCAGCGGCCGCAACAGCTCATGTCCCGGTTTGCCGATGCCGGCCACAGAGTCTTCTATGTGGCGGAGGGATTCCGCCCCGGCGGCCCCGCCTACGAGATCCGCCAAAAGCGGCAGAACGTCTACGAAGTTTCGCTCCGGGGCCCGGCGCGCAACATCTACACAGACGCCCTTGACGACGCGGCCCGCGACGCCCTCTTCGCATCGCTTGACGCCCTGCGGAGGGATCTCTCCCTTGGTGCCACAGCGGCCTTCGTCCAGCTGCCCTTTTGGTGGCCGCTCGCCAAGAAGACCCGCACGGAGTTTGGTTGGCCGGTCATCTACGACTGCATGGACGACCACCTGTTTTTCTCGACAAACCGGCCGAAAATGATCGAGCAGGAAAACGATCTGCTGTCCTCCGCGGATCTTGTCACCGCCTCCTCGCGACTGCTCGAGCAGACGGCGCGGGACCGCAATGCCAAGGTGCTTCTCTTGCCGAACGCGTGCGACTACGGACACTTTGCGAAGGTGA
>JBOGJN010000130.1:0-7334 GCA_050745445.1 Thermoanaerobaculia bacterium | reverse complement strand
CGGCATCGCCGTCGTCGCGCTTCCTTGCATCCGACCCCGCGGCGCTCGTAACGCCATCCCACACCCTTTTTCAGCAGACTGCTAGAGGATGACGTTTTTCAGGAAGTAATCGGCGACACTGACGTTTCCGTTGACCAGCTGCCTCGCCTGCTCGGCGGTCATCTCGAAGGAGCCGCCGGCCTCTCCGGAGGACGTCGTGACCGCGATCTCGATGGAGATCTCCTTGCCGGCGTTGGTCAGGTCGGCCAGAGCCCGCGCTGCGGCCGAGAGGGTGTTGAACACCGCCTCCTCGGAATTCGCCGTCGCGAGCAGACGCACCTTGCCCCGGTAATCGGTCAACCGGTACTGCGTGATTTGCGCGCCGTCGAGCACCTTGCGAAAGGCCGTCTCGATGACCGAGTCGACCGGCTGCCAGATCACCCCCGGAGTTCCCGCGGCTTCGGGCGAGGCCGAGGACTTGGCGGGGGGCGCCGCGACGCGCATCTTGCGTTGCCGGATGACCTCCTGCAGGCTGGTCGTGGGCGGCGCCGTCACGATCGGGACGTTCAACGACCTTCCCTGGTCGAGCGCGATGACATTGCCGGGGTTCTCCTTGTTGTATTGGTCCGAGCCCGGGATGTCGATCGTGTCGAGGTCGATCTGCGTCACCGTCCCATTCTGGAGCGTGATGATCGCCTTCTTCCCCTTCACCGTGTATTTTGCGCGCGCGAAGATGATGGAGCCGTCTTTGAGCTTGACGTTGTAGGCGTACGCCCGGGGGGCAAGGCAAAGCAGGCCCGCCAGCGCCAGCAGGGCGATCCGTCGCATGAGCAGGTGCCTCGGGGCGTGGTTTGACATGGTTCGATCCGCCTCAGATGATAGCACTCGATGCTCGTCGTCATGGACGCGGCGGCGACCGCCGAGGATGTCCGCCGTGTCGTTGAAGCGATCGAGGGTCTGGGTCTCAAGGCCCATCCGATCCCGGGCGCGCAGCGAACCGCCATCGGGATCACGGGAAACCGGGGGAGTGTCGAGACCGCGGCCTTCGAGAACTTGCCCGGAGTTGCGGAGGTCATCCCCGTCTCCGCCCCTTACAAGCTGGTCTCGCGGGAGGCCAAGCGCGAGAACACCGTCGTCTCGGTTGGCGGAGTCCCGGTGGGAGGGCGCGGCATCGTCGTCGTCGCCGGGCCCTGCGCCGTCGAGTCGGAAAGCCAGGCCCTCGAGATCGGTCACCGGGTCCGGCAGGCGGGCGCGACACTCTATCGCGGCGGAGCGTTCAAGCCCCGCACATCTCCCTACTCGTTTCAGGGTCTTGGCCCCGAGGGCCTCCGGATCCTGGCGAAGGTCCGGCAGGAGACCGGACTGCCGATCGTCACGGAGGTGCTCGACACCGAGACGGTGGATCTCGTTGCGGAGCACGCCGACTGCCTCCAGATCGGCGCCCGCAACATGCAAAACTTTTCCCTTCTGAAGCGGGTTGGGCGGCTGCGAAAACCCGTTCTCTTGAAGCGCGGCATGTCGGCGACGATCGAGGAGCTGTTGCTCTCGGCCGAGTATCTCCTGGCCGAGGGGAACTCCCAGGTCATCCTCTGCGAGCGCGGCGTGCGGACCTTCGCCAACCACACGCGCAACACACTCGACCTCTCGGCGATCCCCTACGTGCAGCGGATTTCCCACCTGCCGATTCTGGTGGATCCGTCTCACGGAACGGGCAAGCGCCAGAGGGTCCTGCCGCTCTCACGCGCGGCGGTGGCGGTCGGGGCCGACGGCCTCCTGGTCGAGGTCCACCCCTGCCCGGAGGCGGCTCTCTCGGACGGTCCGCAGGCGATCCTGCCGGAGATGTTCGCCGAGTTGATGGAACAGGTTCGCATGCTCGCTCCGGTCGTCGGGCGCTCGGCGTGAAGGGGCTGCTCGTTCTCGAAGACGGGACCGTGTACCAGGGCGAGGCCATCGGCCGGGGGGGCACCTCCTTCGGGGAAATCGTCTTCAACACGGCGATGACCGGTTACCAGGAGGTCCTGACCGACCCCTCGTACGCCGGGCAGATCGTCGTCATGACGGCCGCTCACATCGGCAACTACGGCGTGCGCGGGGTCGAGGCCGAGTCGGAACGCGTGCACGTGGCCGGTTTTGTCGCAAGGGATTTCCCGCGGCGCTGGAGCGGCACGGGGGGAGTGCAGAGCCTGGCGGAGTATCTCGAGGAGGCCGGCGTCACGGGATTGCACGGTCTGGACACCCGGGCGCTCGTGCGCCGGATTCGGATGGAGGGGGCGATGCGGGCGGGGCTCTCGACCGAGGTCGAAAAACCGGAGGAGCTGTTGCGCCGCGTGCGGGAATCCCCGCCCATGCTGGGAAGCGACCTCGCCCTGGCCGTTTCGCCGACGGTCTCGTCCGTGTTCGCGGCGGAGAAGGAGCGGTTCCACGTGGCCGCCGTCGATTACGGAATGAAACGCAACATTGTGCGGCTCTTGAACCGCTCGTCCTGCCGCGTCACGGTCTTTCCGGCCACGACAGCCGCGCAGACCATCCTCGCGTCCGAACCGGACGGCATCTTTCTCTCGAACGGTCCGGGCGACCCGGCCGCGCTCTCCTGTCCGATCCGCGTGATCGAGACGCTCATCGGGAAAAAACCGATCTTCGGGATTTGTATGGGACATCAGCTGCTCGGACTGGCGCTTGGCGCGAAAACGTTCAAGCTCAAGTTTGGCCACCGCGGCGCGAACCACCCGGTCGCGGATTTGAGGTCCAACAGGGTCGCGATCACGTCGCAGAATCACGGTTTCGCCGTGGACACGCAGACGCTTCCTCCGGATGTCGAAGCGACGCACCGCAACTTGAACGACGGCACGCTGGAAGGCTTCCGGCACCGGACACTGCCCATTCTGGCGGTTCAGTTTCACCCGGAGGCGGCGCCGGGGCCCCACGACGCCAACGCGCTGTTCGAGGAGTTCATCGGGGCGATGGCGGGAGCAAACCGGGGCCGGGAGACGGTAGGCGGTAGACGGTAGACGAAGAATGTCTCGATTGGCGTGTTTTCCTTCGTCTTCCGTCTTCCGTCTCCCGTCTACCGGCGAGGGGTCGACACGCTGATGCCCCTCGAGCTGGAGGTGGCGCTCGGCTATCTGCGCTCCCGCCCCTCGAAGCTCGTGTCTTTCGTTTCGCTCCTCTCGATCGGCGGCATCGCGCTCGGTGTCGCCGCGCTCGTCGTCGCCATGGGCCTGCTGTCCGGGTACCGGGGGGAGATCAGGGAGAAGTTGATCGGCACAAACGCGGAGGTCGTGGTCTTCCCGCTGCCCCTGCCGTCCGGGGGATACCCGGACATGCAGGCGCTCGAGCGCCGTCTGGCGGACCTGCCCCGCGTCAAGGCTGTCTCGCGTGTCATTTACCTGACGGGGGTGGCGGCCTCGGCGGCGACTCCGGACGGGGCCGACGCGGTCTTGAAAGGAATCGACCCGGGCCCCGAGAGGGCGGTTTCCCAGATTGACGCCTACCTGCCCGACGCGGAACGCGTGTTGACCCGCGGTTCGCGAGGCCAGCCGCCGGCCGTCGCCATCGGGGCGGACCTGGCGCGGCGGCTGGATGTCCGCGAGGGGGACCCGATCACCCTTTCGGTGCCCGACAGCGCGACGGGAGGTCCGCGCTTTGCTCCGCGGAGCGCCCGTTTTCGCGCGGCCAGGATCTTTGAAACCAACTTCTCTCAGTACGACTCGGAGTGGATCTTTCTGGATCGCGAGGCGCTGCGCGGCCTGTCCCGGATGGAGGCAGTCGCGAATGTCATCGAGATCAGGCTCGACAGGGTCGAAGACACGGAGGCGGCGGCCCGCGCCATCGAGAGGGCGGCCGGCCTGGGCTTCTCGGTGTCCGACTGGAGGACGATGAACGGCGCGCTCTTCTCGGCGCTCGCCATCCAGCAGACCACGCTCTTCCTGGTCATCGGGTTGATCGTCGCGGTCTCGACCTTCAACGTCGTGTCCACGCTGGTCATGACGGTCCAGGAAAAGAAACGCGACGTCGGGGTTTTCGTGACGCTGGGCGCCGCGCCCCGTTTCTTCTCCCGCGTCTTTCTGCTGCTCGGGGCTCTTCTGGGCGGTGCCGGGGTGATGGGCGGGATCCTCTTCGGGTGGCTCGTTTGCTGGGTGGCCACCACGTTTCGCCTCCTGTCCTTCCCTCCGGGCGTGGCCGAGATCTACTTCGTCTCCTTCATCCCCTTTCGGGTCTTGATCTTTCCGGATCTCCAGGCTCTTCGTTCGCTTTCACTCTCGGGGACTCTCGAGGCTCTTCGTTCGCCTTCGCTTCTGGGTATTCTGGAGGCTCTGACTCCGCTTCTTGGCAACCTGGCCGCGATCGCCGTTCTCTCTTTCGCCCTGGTCCTCCTGGTTTCCTGGGTGGCGGCCCGCCGTGCCGCCCGGGTCGATATCGCCGAGGCGCTGCGCTACGAGTGATCGCGATCCTGGACTCGAGGGTCTCCCTCCTGGATGAGAACCGCGTCAACGCAGGGCAACCTCTCGGAGGCACAGCGCCGACCTAAGGCCGGCCGGCTGGTAAACTCCGCCGCCGCACGATGTTTCTCTCTCTCGCGCCACGCGCTCCGGGCGGCGTCGGCGCCTTTTGGGCTCCTGCGCTCTGATGCCGAAGCGCACCGACATCCGGTCGATCCTGGTCATCGGCTCGGGCCCCATCGTCATCGGGCAGGCGTGCGAGTTCGATTACTCGGGCACGCAGGCGGTGCGGGCCTTGAAAAGCGAGGGCTACCGCGTCGTCCTGGTCAACTCCAATCCCGCGACCATCATGACCGACCCGGAGCTGGCCGACGCGACCTACATCGAACCGCTCACACCCGATTTCCTGGAAAGGATCGTCGAACGGGAGCGGCCCGACGCGATTCTCCCGACCGTGGGAGGGCAGACCGGCCTGAACCTTGCCCTGTCTCTGGCCGACCGGGGCGTCCTCGAGAAGCGCAACGTCGTTTTGATCGGGGCGGACGAACGCTCCATGCGTCTGGCCGAAGACCGAGAGCTCTTCAAGCAGGCCATGCTCGAGATCGGCGCGGAAGTGCCCCTCTCAGGCCGCGCGCGGTCGCTCCCGGAAGCGGAAACGGTCCTGGCGGAAGTCCCGCTGCCGGTGGTCGTTCGGCCCTCCTTCACCCTGGGCGGATCGGGGGGCGGCACGGCGCGCACGCCCGAGGAGTTTCGCCGGGCGGTTTCCCACGGTCTGGCCGAGTCGCCCGCGCATCAGGTGCTCATCGAGGAGTCGGTCGAAGGGTGGAAGGAGTTCGAGCTGGAGGTCATGCGGGACTGCGCGGACAACGTCATCGTCATCTGCTCGATCGAGAACTTCGACGCCATGGGTGTGCACACGGGAGACTCGATCACCGTGGCCCCGCAGATGACCCTCTCGGACCGCCAATACCAGGAGATGCGCGACGAAGCCAAGGCCGTCATCCGCAAGGTCGGCGTGGACACGGGAGGATCCAACATCCAGTTTGCCGTGGACCCGAAGACGGGGCGCCGGGTCGTGATCGAGATGAATCCCCGGGTCTCGCGCTCCTCGGCGCTGGCTTCCAAGGCGACTGGCTTTCCGATCGCGAAGATCGCGGCGCTGCTCGCGGTCGGCTACCGGCTGGATGAGATCCCGAACGACATCACCAAGAAGACGCCGGCCTGCTTTGAGCCCTCGCTCGACTATGTCGTGGTCAAGATTCCGCGTTGGACTTTCGAAAAGTTTCCGCGCGCCGACCCGCGCCTGACCATCCAGATGAAATCGGTGGGGGAGGCGATGGCCATCGGGCGAACCTTCGCGGAGGCCCTGGGCAAGGCGATTCGGTCGCTCGAGATCGGACGGGACGGACTGGACGACGGCCGGGGCGCGCTCCCGCGCGAGGAGCTGCTGGAGAAGCTCTCGGTCCCCACCTGGGAGAGGATCTTCCACCTGCGGCGCGCGTTTCTCCAGGGCCTGAGCGTCGAGGAAGTCGCCGACAGGACCCGCATCGACCCGTGGTTCCTGGACGCCATCCGGATCATGGTCGAGCAGGAGCGGTCCCTCGAGGGCCGCCGGGGGCAGGAGCTTTCGCGAGAGGAGCTCTTCGCCGCCAAGCGCCTGGGTCTCTCGGACCGCTCGATCGCCCGGGCCATGGGCTCGCAAGAACAGAGCGTGGCCGCCAGGCGGCGAGAGCTTGCCGTGCTGCCCGTCTACAAGACGATCGACACCTGTGCCGCGGAGTTCGAGGCGCAGACTCCCTACTTCTACTCGACCTATGAGGAGGAGAACGAATCGATCCGCACGGAGAAAAAAAAGGTCGTCATCCTGGGCGGAGGCCCCAACCGGATCGGTCAGGGGATCGAGTTCGACTATTGCTGTGTCCACGCCTGCTACGCGCTGGCGGAGGCGGGGTACGAAACGGTGATGATCAACTGCAACCCGGAGACGGTCTCGACCGACTACGACACCTCCGACCGGTTGTATTTCGAGCCGCTGACCCTCGAGGATGTCTCGGCCGTTCTGGACAACGAGCGGCCCGACGGCGTTCTGGTCCAGTTCGGGGGACAGACGCCCTTGAAGCTCGCGCGGCCCCTGGAGGCGGCCGGCTACCCGATCTGGGGGACATCGCCCGAGTCCATCGACCTCGCGGAGGACCGCGGCCGTTTCGGCAAGCTCCTCGTGAAGTTAAAGCTCCGGGCGCCCGAGCACGCCGAGGCGCGCTCGGGGGAGGAGGCGCTCGCCGCGGCCCGGCGGATCGGTTACCCGCTCATGGTCCGCCCTTCCTACGTCCTGGGCGGGCGGGCGATGGCCGTCGTCTTCGATGATGCGCACCTCTCGGGCTACATGACGCAGGCGCTCGAAAGCTCGCCCGAGCATCCCGTCCTGATCGACCGCTTCCTGGACGACGCCTTCGAGTACGACGTGGACGCCCTCTGCGATGGCCGGCAGACCTGGATCGGCGGCATCCAGCAGCACATCGAGCAGGCGGGGATCCATTCGGGAGACTCCTTCTCGGTTCTGCCGGCCTGGAAGCTGGCGCCGGAGGGGCTTGTCGAGATCCGCGCCGCGACCCGCCTTCTCGCGGAGGCGCTCGAGGTCCGAGGCCTCGTCAACATCCAGTTCGCCAGCCAACGGGGAGTCCTTTACGTTCTCGAGGCCAACCCCCGCGCCTCCCGCACCGTGCCCTTTGTTTCGAAGGCGATCGGCGTTCCCATGGCGCGCGCGGCGGCGCTGCTGGCGGCCGGGCGCTCCCTCGAATCTCTCGGCCTTCCTCCCGAGCGCGATCCGGTGGACTTCTTCATCAAGGCGCCGGTCTTTCCATTCCGGAAGTTCCCGGGCGAGGACACGCTGCTCGGCCCCGAGATGAAGTCCACCGG